>DATFHI010000001.1:0-4814 GCA_035248525.1 Fimbriimonadaceae bacterium
AATACCGCATCGCTCAACACGCCGTGGACGGTCCGGACTTCATGTTGGGGAGCAAATCCACAGAATTCGGTGCCGTCGTAGGCGATGGTGAGTTTGATTCTTGACAAAAGAAAAGGAGCCTAGAGGACCTATGAAGTCCACTAGGCCCCGCTTTTGGCTTTCTAGTAGTTAGTCGACGAGTTCCAACACGGCGGTTGGAGCGGCATCGCCTCTTCGGAATCCGGTCTTTGTCAGTCGGGTGTATCCGCCCTTGCGATCCTTGAACCGGGGTCCGTAATTGTCGAACAGATGCTTGACCAGGTCTTCGCCATTGAGCAAGCTCTTGCGAGCAAGGATCTGCTGCTTTTCAAAATCGGTCTTGCCGGCCAATTCTTTCGTTGGGTGGGGGCTGCTGCTGCTGTGGCCAACCAAAACCTTTCTTGCTTCGCGGCGAGCAACGAGCGAATCATCCTTGGACAACGTGATCAGTCGCTCTACCAGGCGCTGCAACTCCTTGGCTCGGCCAAGCGTCGTGTGCACATACCCATGGCGAATGAACTGTCGCTGCAGGTTCGTCAAGAGGGCCTTGCGCTGGTCGCTCGGCAATCCTAATTTTCTTCTATCTACTAGGTGTCTCATTTCAATCCTTAGAAATCGTCGTCGTCGTCATCCAGAAGGTCGACAGATCGGAAACCCCCCTTTGGTGGCTTGAGTTCGATGCCGTGCTCGGCAAGCTTGTCTCGAACTTCAAACAGCGACTTCTTACCGAATCCGCGAATGCTCGTGAGGTCGCTTTCGGTGGCGGTTGCCAACGCTCGGAGCGTGAGCAGTCCCGCCCGTCGCAAGCAGTTGAACGTGCGCTGGGAGAAATCCAACTCTTCGATTCGCAGATCAGGAATGTGCGAAACGTCGCTGGTCGACTCTTCGTCGATGCCGAGGTCCGCCTCAAATCCGGATGCGCCAAGGTCGAAGAACATTCGGAAATACTTGTCCAGAATGTGCGCGGCCTGGCTCAGAGCATCGTTCGGGCGAGTCGCGCCGCTGGTCCAGATGTCGAGAACAAGTCGCTCATAGTCCGTTCGCTGTCCAACTCGGGTCGATTCGACGGTGTAGTTGACCTTGCGAACCGGGGTGTACTGGGAACCGGTGGGGATCACGCCGATCATTCCGCGGTATCGCTCTTGCTTCTCTGGAAGGACGTAGCCGCTGCCCCAGCCTACATAAAGCTCCATGCTGAGAGTCGCCTTGTCGTCGCTGATCGTTGCCAGGTAGCACTCAGGATTCACGACTTCCACGCCTTCGGGGCAAACCACGTCGGCTCCGGTCACTCGACCGGGTCCCTGCACATCGATTCGAAGCACGGGGTCCTCGGTCGGCATCCCCTCTTCGGTGTTGATCGCAATTGCGAGATCCTTTAGGTTAAGTAGAAGCTCGGTGGTGTCTTCCTTCACTCCGGGAATCGGGGCGAACTCGTGGAACACCTTGTCGATGCGGACGGCGGAAACCGCCGCGCCCTGGATCGAGCTGAGCAAAACTCGGCGAAGGGCATTGCCGATAGTCTGCCCGTAACCCTTCTCAAGGGGCTCCAGGATGAATTTGCCGTAATCAGTGCTGAGATCAAGTGCGGAAATATGTGGCATTGCTTGGTTTGCCGGGCTCGGCCCGGCCGGGAAACTTTAGACTCGTCGTCGCTTCGGAGGGCGGCAACCGTTGTGAGGCACAGGAGTGACGTCGGTGATGCTGGTGACTTCCAACCCAGAAGCTTGGAGCGACCGGATCGCGGTTTCACGACCGCTACCGGGACCGGCAACTTTGACGTCGATCTTGCGCAGACCGTGATCCTGAGCTAGCCGCGAAGCCTTGTCGGCGGCGACCTGGGCGGCGAACGGAGTGCCCTTTCGGCTCCCCTTGAAGTTCGCATTGCCGGCGCTGGACCAAGAAATCACGTTGCCCTGCGGGTCGGTAATGGTGATCAACGTATTGTTGAATGTGGCGGTGATAAAGGCCATTCCGCTGGGAATGTTCTTTTTCTCTTTTGTCTTGCCCTTCTGTACTGCTTTTCTTGCCATAGGTTCTATCGGGTTTCAGGTTTAAGGTTCGGACGAACCAAATTCCTAGCGTTACTTCTTCGCCTTCTTCTTGCCGGCTACGGTCTTCTTCGGTCCCTTACGCTGACGCGCGTTCGATCGAGTGCGCTGACCTCGAGTCGGGAGTCCGCGGCGGTGGCGCAGCCCTCGGTAGGAGCCGATCTCGATCAGACGCCGGATGTTGCCGTTGACTTCGCGTCGAAGGTCGCCTTCCACTTGGAAATCTCGATCGAGGATTTCGCGGAGGTGGGCGATCTCGGTTTCAGTCAGGTCCCTGACCTTCTTGCGAGGATCGACGCCTGCTTTCTCCAGCAACTCGTCGACGTTGTGCTTGCCAATGCCGTAGATCAGAGGCAGCGCATACTTCGCTGTCTTGTCTCGGGGAAGGTCGATACCTGCAATACGTGCCATCTAGTTCGTTCTTTTCTCCAGCCTTAGCCCTGTCGCTGCTTGTGCTTCTTGTTCTCGCAAATCACCCGCACGACGCCTTCGCGCTTGATGATCTTGCACTTGTCGCAAATCTTTTTGACACTGGCTCTGACTTTCATTTCTCTAGGTCTCCCGCCACTTGGGCGGATGCAAATCTGGGTCGGGAATCTTTTTGAGACTCCGCGCCGTCTGAAGGTTGAGCAGGCACGCCTGAAGCATGCGTGTGCCTTAAGTCGGCTGACGCAAGGGGGGATTATACCAGCGGATTTGCCGCCCGCGCTAGGTCTTTGCATACTTGTCTCAGTGCAATTCGATCTGGCGCCTCCGATCTCCAAACGGTCAAACGTTGGTTAGGCTATTTCCTGGCGTAAGATGATGACGTAATAGGTCAAAAAAGGCTGCCAATGTTAACTGCCGTTCTCGTTCTGAGTTTGGTTCACGGTTTTGGTCAATTGCAGTTTGCACCTTTCAAAGGGGAAATTGTGCCAAGACAGTTGGCCGAAAGGACTCGAGATTCCCTAAAGCGCGAAATACCTGAAGTCGAGGCTGAAGGCAAGCAAATCATTTCGCCTCGCTTCCTTCCGGCAAAGGTTCTTAGCCATGCCCAAGCGTGGGTGAACCGCATCGTTAGAAAAGAGGTGCTTCTAACTCATCTGGCGACTGACTCATTTGGACTAAGGAGTTCGATTCACAAGGACTTGGTCGTTGCGAGATATGCCAGCCGCACTGTGCAGGTTCAAATTGTGGAAACCGGGGTTGGACTAAATATCTTCATTAGAGATGCATCGAACACCTTTAACCCGAAACGCTCAGACGAACTCATTTCGACGGTGAAAGCACAGATAGCAAGGTTTTGCAACGTTGAAGAGTCCTATTTAAAAACGGCAACTGCTTACCATGGGCTGTTATCTGATACGATCACATATGGTGGCCAACTTGCCGTGCCCGGTTCAGGCGTGCCTGAATTAGAAATTGAATGGTGGAACCGCCCCAGGTTCTACGTAGTCGGGGACGTGCTAATTCTGTCGTTTGAAGAACGGTCCGGGAAGCTACCGACTGATCGCGGCGCCGCTGGCCCACCGGTGCTTATTCCCGGGACTCCACGCTCGCCCGGAAGATTCGGACTAATCAAATCCTAATTCACGAGGGCAGATTTGGAAATTTCCGTCCTAGCAATGAGGCTGAACTCGCCTACTTGTACCGATACACGATTCGGCCACGGGTCAAATCATATGGGGAGACTTCGACCCGCACCCGGTCGCCGGGAAGGATTCGGATGTAATTCATGCGCATTTTGCCGCTGACGTGGGCGAGAAGTTCCATGCCATCGCCTTCCTCCAACTTGACCCGGAATCGGGCGTTCGGAAGGTTTTCCAGCACCGTGCCCTCGAGCTCGATGCCCTTCTCTTTATCGTCCTGCGGTTTGTATTGCGGTCTGCGTCTACCCATAAGTTCTCGTAAGACTCTATTGTAGCAGGACGTGTGAGGTGGCCTCTGAGGCTCGCGACGGGAGCATTCAGTCTTAAGCTTTTCGATAGCGCTCGGTTAATTCCGGCCAGGTCCCATCGGTAATGGCCTCCCTGATTTCCGCCATCATCCGGCCGTAAAAGGCCAGGTTATGGAGCGTGGCCAACCGTTGCCCAAGGGTTTCGCCGGCTTTGAAAAGATGCCGAATGTAGGCGGCGGAGTATCGCTCGGTTGCGGGAAAGACGCTGAGGTCATCAAAGGGTCCGTCATGTTCAGCCCATTTGACCGACATCGCATTCACCCGGCCCTGCATTGTGTATAAGGCGTGGTGCCGAGCCATTCGGGTGGGAAGTACGCAGTCGAACATGTCTATCCCGCAAGCGACCGCGTGGAGAATGTCCTGGGGATGCCCGACTCCCATCAGATACCGCGGTTTATCAGAGGGAAGTAATGGCGCGGTGAATTTCACCACCGGATATTGCATCTCGGTGGGTTCGCCTACGCTCACCCCGCCAATTGCAAATCCATCGAATGGTTGCCGAGTGATGAATTCTGCGGACTCCCGACGCAAATCCTCATGCATTCCACCTTGTACGATTCCGAAAATCGCCTGCGTCCCACCCCCACCCTTCCCTCCCCCTCTCGAGGGGGAGGCTTCCCGGCGCGCCGCAAGGTTGCGGGGAGCCCAAAGATGGGTGAGCTGCATCGCTTCCGCGGCTTCATCTCGCGTGCAGGGGTAGGGTGGACATACATCCAACGCCATGCTGATGTCGACCCCTAGCTGTCCCTGAATTTGAATCGATCTCTCAGGCGTGAGAAAGTGCTCCGACCCGTCGAGGTGAGATTTAAACG
>DATFHI010000002.1:0-13150 GCA_035248525.1 Fimbriimonadaceae bacterium
TACAGTGCGGACGGTTTGGTAGTCCAAACGGCTAGTTAGCGGAATAGTCGGCAGAGGCGCCAACAAGCATGCTCTGCCACTGTTCATTCAGCCATCGAGCCCGTGTGCCCATATCGTGCGCCATTTCCGACAACGCTCCGGGTGCAAAAGAGATGTTGGGGATGAAGCAGTCAAAGGCGAGCTCTTCGCCACGGCAGCACCATGAACCGATGTCGTGGCACCAATTCCACTCGCGCCGCTCCATTTCGTTGATGTGCAAAGCGAGGTGAGCCCGGCTGCCAGTAACCATCGAAACCGGAATCTTCAACCTAAAGGCCAATCCATTACCGAGTCTGGGATGCGGAGTTTCCGCGCTGACATCCAATTCGATATTCCCGTCTCCGTGGTACCAGTCGAAAGCTCCGGTCAACCGGGTTGAGTTGTCTGTCGAACAGGAGAGGCTGATTCGACGGATGGCTTGACGAGCTTCTTCCCATTCCGGCGAGTCGGTCCACTTACTATCTTGGGCTCCCCACGGTTTGAAGAACCTCTCATCCGCCTCCACCATAGGATGAGGGTGTTCGCGCATGTGCGAAACCGGGTGGGATGAAGTCGCCGGAGAAACTTTCAATTGAGCAGCGATCGATTGGGCAAAATGTTGAGCTTCGCTAAGTTGTAGTCCGACCGCGCCCAGAAATGATCTCTTGATCCACTCTTCATTGTCATAGCACGCATAAACGCTGCAGTGAAGCTTGTAGATATCTTTGTCGCGGTCGTAGGTCAACGCGCTGAACGTTGCGTCCACCATGGAATCGAGCAACGGAATTTCGCAGTCGACTGAGTGGCCGTCGGCATTTAGCAGTTCAATTTCGGTGTGCAGCCGAAAGAAGTTGGACATGTTGTGGAAGATGCCGAGGTCGGACCAAATACTCTGGGCATGATCTCCTGCCCACCAGGTAAAGCCACGACCATGGTCCAAGCGAAACTTGTCCTCGATTTTCAGGGAGTCATGTACGTGAGCGACAAGCGCCAAGCCTAGATCTTCTTTGCTATGCCAAGACATTTAAAAGCTCCCTCGTTGGAAGTAGAGCCTAGTATAAGACAGGTTTTTCAGATCAACAAACTTGGGCTAGATGGGTCGGCCAGTTCGACTTCGGCCAAAGATCGACCATAACGCCACAATGCTTTTTCCTCGGTAGCGATCGGACCGCGCATTTAACCGAATATCAGAATCCACGGCGGCCGCCACTTCTTTCCTTGCGTGGGCTTCCCGGTCGTCAGTTGCATCCATGTATTCGCTGATCTTGGCAAGTTCGCCATCTTGGACCCAAACTCCAAAACACTCGTCGCATTCATCCAATTCGATGTCGCTAGTGTATTGGTAGATGTAGGGAATCAGGCGCTCGTTGCAGTTAGGGCAAAGTTTCATATTGTCGGTGTTGTCCGGCACAAGGACTGAACTGGCTTTCACCCGCGACTCCAAACACTGTAAGACCAACTGGTCGCTGCTTTGCTGGACCTTCTTGAGCTCACCGTCCTCGAACCAAATGCCGCCGCACTGTTGGCACCCATCCAACTCGATATCGCGAAACATCAGGGATTCGAGCGGTATTCGACATTCTGGGCATAGGCGCGGCATGCCGTCCATTTTAGCGCGAGTCAGCGTTTATGCCATTGAGCGGAACTGCTCTAAGAAGCGGAGATCATTTTCCAGGAAGTGCCGCAGGTCGTCTACCCCATAAGCCATCATGGGGATTCGCTCGACGCCCAACCCAAAGGCAAAGCCGCTGTAGATATCAGTGTCGATGCCATAGTTTTCCAGGATGTTCGGGTGGATCAGTCCGGCCCCTCCCAGCTCAACCCAGCGACCGTCGAACAGCTTGGGCGAAGAAATGGCGTAGTCCACTCCTGGCTCAACGAAGGGGAAGAAGTCGGGCCTGAAACGCACGGTGACATCTTCACCAAACATTGCCCGGGCGAATGCGCCCAAGGTGCCTTTCAAGTGAGCCATGGAAATGCCCTTATCCACCATGAAGCAGTCGACTTGGTGGAATGTATGCGAGTGAGTACGGTCGACGGCTTCATTCCGGAAGGTGCGCCCGACCGTAAACACCCGTAGCGGAGGCCTGATGGTTTCAAAAACCCGACCTTGAAGCGCCGTGCACTGGGTTCTCAGTACATGCTTCTCATCGATGTAAAAAGTGTCCTGCTCGTCCATTGCCGGATGATCAGGCGGGTAATTCAATGCATCGAAGTTGTATCGGATCTCCTCGAGTTCGGGGGATTCCATGTAGACGAAGCCCATTCCGCCCAAGACTCGCTTGATTTTGTTGGTGGTGAGCTGCAGGACGTGCTCATAACCCATGCGGTTGGGTCGGCCGGGCATGGTGACGTCGATCCTTTCCGCCTCGAACTGGGCAGCACGCTCTTTGGATTTGAGGGCCGCTAATCGCACTTCGATCTGAGTTTGGATTCGTGATTTCGCTTCATTCACTAGCGCGCCAAACTTCGGCTTTTCATCCGGAGGCAACTGTCCGATCTGGCGCAGCAAACCGGTGAATTGTCCACTCTTTCCCAAGAATCTGATTTCTAGTTCTTTTAGCTCGGTGGTGGAGGCGGCGTTGTCTACCTCAGCGCGCGCCATCTGCTCGAGTTGCTGCACGGAATCCATGGGAAGCAGAAATTGTACCGGAGCCCTGTAGATTTTCTGGGAAATGCGGAATAAGGGAACAGGGTTAAGGGAATGTCTGAGCAGGCGCAAACAACTGAAACGACGAAAAAGAAAAGCAAACTGCCGCTGATCATCGTTCTGGCGGTATTTCTTGGGGCCGGCGGCTTCTTCGGATTGAAGATGCGGGGAGGAGAGACGAAGAAGCCTGAGCCGGTAAAACTCGGAGCCGTAGTCGAGATTAAGGATGAGTTCCTGACAAATATGGCGGAGCGAAATTCTTACGTCCGCACCAAGATCTCTTTGCAACTCAAAGACGGGTTCGATAAGGTCAAGCTCGAGCACGAATTGGCGCCGATCCAAGACGTGATCAACATGAAACTGCAGGCCACGAGCGTACGAACGGTGGCGACATTGGATGGCCTGAGGGCACTGAAGCGATCGATCGCCGCTGACCTGAATCGACTTTTGTCCGAGTCGGAATCTGAATCCGACAAGGGCAAGAAGAACGACAAGAAAGGAAAGAAAGATAGTAAGAAGCCGGAGATCCCTGCGGGTTGGGACTCGGCGGAGGGACCGGTTTTGAAAGTTCTTTTCGTCAGCTTCGCGACTCAGTGAGCCAACGACAACTTCATAAGCTACTTGAACTTTTCTCGTTCCTAACGCTAAAGAAAAATCGGTAAAGCCCGATACAACTACTGATAGCCCGGACTGCGGACAATTCGCCGCAAACCCCGTAAAGCTATCAGGAAGGATATCGGTCGTGTCGGAAATACTTTCTCAGACGGAAATTGAAGCGCTGCTGAACTCTCTTGGAAATGAGGGTGAGGGCGGGGCTGCTGATTCCAACACGGCTGCACCCCGCCAATCTCCTTCCGCCGCTTCGGCCAATGCTCGGGCTGGAAAGGGAACCGTTGCCTATGAGGTCTACGACTTCCGCCGCCCAGACAAATTCAGCAAAGATCAACTCCGAACTCTGCAGATGCTCCACGAGACGTTTGCACGTCTTGCCGGGTCCGGTCTTAGCGCATATTTGAGAGCGCCAGTTAGCATCGACTTGATTTCGCTCGAGCAGGTGCCGTACGAGGAGTACCTGCGAAGCATTAACAAGTCCGTTTTTACGATCATGTCCCTGCCCCCGCTATCGGGCCAGGCAGTGCTTGAAATCGAATTTGGGTTGGTCTTTACGATGATCGACCGCATGTTGGGCGGACCCGGCAAAGAGATCAATCGAGCCAGTCTCACCGACATCGAACGGCCGCTAGTTCGACAAATGATCGAGCGCATGTTCGTCGCCCTGAAGAGCGCTTGGGAAGGCGTGGTGATCGTTAATCCCGGAATCGAGGGGGTGGAGACCAGCTCTCAATTTGTTCAGATCGCACCTCCCAACGACATCGTCGTCACGATCCTCTTCGAAGTGAAGATGGGGCAGCAACGCGGCGCGATGAGCCTCTGCATCCCCTATTTGGTTCTCAAGCCAATCACCACGAAGTTGAGCGCTCAAAAGTGGTTTGCCGGCTCCAACCGACGCACCAGCCCTTCCAGCCGGCGCATCCTCAGTTTCCAAGTGAACAATGCGCCCGTCGACTGCACCGTCCGGTTGGGCGGCGCGAGATTGAGCATCAACGATTTCCTTGCCTTGCGACCCGGCGATGTGTTAAAGATCGATCGCAAGACCGAACAAGATTTAGACCTTCAGATCGAAGGTGTTCCCAAGTTCGTAGGCAAGCCTGCCTTGCAGGGCAAGAAGCTTGTCTTTTCCGTCACGGATTCCATTTCCGAGTAACTCCACATGTCCAACATTCCACTTGAAGTTGTAAATAAGATCAGTGCGCTGCAGAGCCAAATCTGGCAGACCACGTCGATCACCGTAAGCGAGGCTTCCGGAGGCACCATCAACTTTGGGACGCCTCTTACTGTTGCCACAAAGACGGCCGATCTGTACGCTGAACTTGGCGCGCCGATGATGGTGATCCAGTTCGCTTTCGCCAGTTTGCCGGAGAATCCCCAGGTCATTTTGCTGCCGCAGGAAACGGTTGGCAACTTGGCCAACCTGTTGCTCCCTGAGCCGGTTGAGGAGATCGACGAGAATATCGTCGCCGATCTGCGACCAGCGTTGGAAGGGATCGTTCAAGGAATATGTCTCGCGGTTGGAAACATCAAGAATGACGCCGTGGTGGCCAGCGGACTCAGCATCCGATTCCAAATTTTTAGCGTGCCAACGAACATCCAAAAGTCGGTCGAGATCTTGCGGACGCAAGTCGCCGTGACCGGCGAAGAACTGAACGGTAATGCCATGTGGCTCATGGACTCCGAGACCGCTCATGACATCCTCGGCATGACGATCACCGAAGATGGCGATTTTCCCTTCCAACAGGTGGAAGGTGGACTGTCCAACGTGGAGGATCGCACGGTCAGCCTCGGGGACGACGTAAACGGCCTGGACTTGCTTATGGACATCCCGCTGGAGATCAGCGTGGAGCTTGGCCGTGTCAGGATGCTTGTGAAAGATGTGGTGGAACTCGGCACGGGGTCGATCGTGGAGATCGACAAAGCTGCCGGCGAGCCCGTCGATGTGATGGTGAACGGACGATTAGTTGCTCGCGGAGAAGTTGTGGTCATCGAAGACAACTTCGGCGTGCGACTGACCGAGATTCTTAATCCTCAAGAGAGACTGCAGAAACTAGGCGAGGTCGCTTAGCATGCGCTCGCGCGCGTCTTTGATCGGATTGTGCCTGGCGGGACTCGCCGGAGCCCAGCAAACCGGATTTTTGGGTACGAAACAGAGTCCTGTTTCAGTCTCCGGGTCTGGGGGCGGCATAGGAATTATGCCCATCATCCAGATGGTTATTGCCTTGGCTATCGTGCTCGGACTCCTAAAATTCGTACTTCCTAAACTTGTCGGAAAGATGGGCAATAAACTCGTTTCCAGCGGAAACGGAAGCTTGAAGATCGAGGAATCGGCCAACTTCGCCGGTGGATCCCTCTATATTGTGAAGGCAAAAGGGAAGAGCCTTTTGCTGAGCGCGTCCAGTTCAGGCGTGCAATGCCTGGCCGACTTAACTGAGAATCAAGTAGTCGAAACCCAGACTGAATTCGAAAAGATCATCGACGCCAAGCCGGGTGACAAGCTGCCTGATCACGCGGTGGTCGAAGAGGCGCTGGCACGCCTAGAGAGGTTGGCAGGTTGAAACCTACAACCCTTCTAAGGCTCACCGTGCTGATGCTTTTGCTTGGCGTTGGCGCAGCGGCGTTCGCTCAGCAATCGCTGCCTGTTCCCAATGTATCGATTCAATTTGGATCGGGGGGAGCGCCGGCAAAGGGCGCCAACGATGTTAGTTCATCACTGCAGATCCTCGCGCTTCTGACGGTACTCAGTCTGGCCCCGGCGATTCTAATTTTGACCACGGCTTTCAGCCGAATCATTATCATTTTTAGCTTTGTTCGCCAGGCCATCGGTACACCAACGATTCCCCCGAATCAAGTGCTGGTTGGCTTGAGCCTGTTCCTGACCTTCTTCATCATGGGCCCGACTTACCAGAAGATTAACGACAACGCCCTGCAACCTTATCTGCAAAAGAAGATCAGCCAGGAGCAAGCCCTAAAGGCGGCTGAAGCGCCCATTCGAGAGTTTATGCTCAAGAACACCTATGAGAAGGACTTGACCTTGTTCATGAATCTGCGAAAGGAGAAAGCAGCAACGGCTCAAGACGTCTCTTTGAGCACTTTGATCCCCGCTTTCATCATTAGCGAACTCAAGACCGCCTTCATCATCGGGTTTTACATCTTCATTCCGTTCATCATCATCGACCTCATAGTCGCCAGCGCCCTCATGAGCATGGGAATGATGATGATGCCGCCCGTCGTGGTGGCATTGCCCGCCAAGCTGCTTGTCTTCGTCCTCGCAGACGGTTGGGGCACGCTGGTCTCGGCGATCATATCGGGGTACCGCTAATGGATCAAGGGTACGTTCTCGACATAGGCCGTCAGGGCCTCGAAGTCGCGTTAATGGTTTCACTGCCGATCTTGGCGGTCACGCTATTTCTCGGCTTGCTTGTTTCCGTTTTCCAAGCAGTCACCCAAGTCCAAGAAATGACTCTCACCTTCGTTCCAAAACTAATTGGTGTCGCGATCATGCTCGCCTTTATGGGCAACTGGATGCTGACGACGCTCGTTACCTTCACTCACACCTGCTTCGAGCGAGTCGCTACCCTCGGGAGTTAATACATGGGAATGAGCGAAGCGTTAATGTTTTCGTTCCTTTGCGTATTCGTTCGCTGTTCGGCGATGTTTTTGAGTTCGCCCCTGTTTGGCTCGCAGGGGACGCCGGTAGGAATTCGGGTGATGACGTGCATGGCGATTTCCGGTGCGCTCACTTTCGCCCTCCCAAGAGAACTTGGCGCGCCTCCTGCCGACGTTTACAACTTCATCATGACGATCGCCCATGAAGTCGTTGCGGGTCTACTCATTGGCGCTTTTATGAGCTTGGTTCTACAGGCGGCACAGATGGCAGGTGCCCTGATCGACACGCAAATGGGACTTGGAATGAGCCAAACACTCAACCCGATTAACGGCGTTTCCAGCACCGTCATCTCGCAATTCAAATACTTCCTCGCAGTGGTGATTTTCCTTTCCATCGACGGACATCACGTGATGCTCAAAGCTTTTGTGGACAGCTACTCCACCGGTTCCGGACTGTCGATGGATCAATTGCCGGCATTGAAAAACGGATTCGTCGGTTTGGTCGAGCAGTTATGCCTGCTCGGTCTCCAAATGGCTGCACCCGTACTTGGCGTGAGTTTGGTGGTCGACGCGGCGTTGGGTGTGATCAATAAGGCCGTTCCCCAAATGCAGGTCATCCAAGTGGGAATGCCGGCAAAGATCGTCGTTGGCATGATTGCGCTTGGAGTTGGACTCCCAGCGTTGGTGTCCGGAGTCAACACCGGGGTCGAAGCGAGCCTTCTCGCGGTTTCGAGGGCCTTGCACGGAGGATAGTTGGCAGATCAAGCTCAGGAAAGAACTGAGGACGCAACTCCAAAACGTAGGCGCGACGCGCGGCGCAAGGGAACGGTTGCGAAATCTAACGACCTCACGGGATCACTAGCCCTGGTTGCTTCACTAATTGTACTGCCTACCGCAGTCGGAATGATGGGTTCTGGATTTATGTCCGGGATGAGATCCTGTCTGGAGAATCTTCCCAAGACCGCCGACCTCAGCACGATCGGTTCCCATTGCGGCAAGATCCTCGTTCCTTCGCTGCCGGGAATTAGCCTTCTCATCTTAACCATCATGGCGGTCGGCATCTCCGCAAACTTTGCTCAGGTGGGTTTCGTGCTAAGCGCGGAGACCCTGACCCCAAGCTTTTCCAAGATCAATCCGCTCGAAGGTTTTAAGCGGTTGTTCAGCCAACGCGCCGTGTTCGACGCGGCTAAAGCGGCGCTTAAAGCGGGCTTATTTGGATATCTGATTTGGTCGGAAATATCCAATTCATGGCCCACCCTCATGGGACTTTCTTGGCTGACCCCGCAAGGATCTATGTCGGCAGTGGGTGGGATGCTTAAAGTCGTTGGATTCAAAGTTGGATTCTGTTGGCTTGCGCTCGCCGCCCTGGATTATTACTTCCAGCGTAAGCAGGTCGACAAGCAACTCCGAATGACGAAGGAGGAGCTGAAGCAGGAGATGAAAGATGCCGAAAGCAGCCCAGAACTCAAAGCCGCCCAGCATCGACGTCGACGCCAATTGAGCAAGGGAAGAATGCTTCAGGCGGTCGCCAAGGCGGACGTGATCGTCACGAACCCGACCCACTTCGCGGTTGCGATTCAATATGACCGTCAAAAGCATGCCGCTCCGGTTGTGGTAGCTAAAGGTGCAGATTTCCTTGCGGCCAAGATTAGGGAAGTGGCGGTCGAACATCGGATCCCGCTCGTCCCCAATCCGCCCCTGGCCCGCGCTTTGTACAAGCAGTGCGAGATTGGCGACGCCGTCCCCCGCGAACTCTTTCAGGCAGTTGCGGAAGTCCTGGCCTACGTTTACAAGACCCTCCGCGGTATGAGGTAGGCAAGTTCCTTGACGCAGGCGTAGCCTCAGGGGAAGCTATCCAACTAAGATAGAGGCTTGGACAACGTTCCACTTTCTCCGTGGCTCATTCGATTTGCCTACACTCAAGGCGCGTTTCCGATGACCATGGACGATGGACAGGTCGAGTGGTTCCAACCTCGGCAAAGAGCACTTTTCCCGATTGCAGGCATTCGCGTGTCCCACTCTTTGCGAAAAACAATCCGAAGCGAGAAGTTCGAAATTCGATTTGATACTGCATTCGAACTAGTGATGCGAGGTTGCCTGAGACCCAGCGGCAACTGGATCAGCGAAGAATTCATTCAGGTTTACACCGCCATTCACTATGAAGGTTGGGGGCACTCTAGTGAGTGTTGGTGCAATGGAGAACTGGTGGGTGGGGTGTATGGCATCGCAATCGGAGGTTGCTTTTGTGCAGAGTCCATGTTCCACCGTGAGACCGACGCTTCGAAAGTCGCCCTATGGGCGTTGGTAGAGCGGTGTCGCGATCTTGGATTCACCCTATTCGACGCCCAAATCATGAATCCTCATTTGGAGTCTCTGGGAGCGTTTGAAATAGATCATTTGGAATATATGGCGCGATTGAACGTTGCGTTGTCGATCGAAACGCCATGGAGCTAGGAGGGTAATTTCAGCCACGATGCGAGCAATCGTTCAACGAGTTCAATCCGCCAGCGTGGAGATCGAGTTTGAGATTTGCGGCGAAATTGGAATCGGTCTTGTAGCCCTGGTTGGAATCCATCGCAACGACACCGAGGAGGACGCGAAGAAGCTTGCCGACCGAATTGCGGGGATGCGCATTTTCAACGACAGCGAGGGAAAAATCAACCTAAACCTTGCCGCCGTCAACGGAAGCGTTCTCGCCATCTCCAACTTCACGGTATACGGAGACTGCTCGCAACGTCGACCGAGCTTCACCGCTTCCGCGGGGTTTGTAGTTGGGCAACCGCTGTTCGACAGCTTTTTGAAGCAGTTGGATGCATTGGGAATTCCCGTTCAGACCGGGAAATTTGGGGCTGACATGCAAGTGAAACTTATAAACGATGGTCCGGTAACCTTGCTGGTGGATACACGCTAAAGTTCTTCTCGGTTCGACCTCTGTAAACGGTCCCAAATAACCGAAGTTAAGTAGATAGGGATAAGGTAAGATCGCCTAAATTCCCAAACCAATTTCGGAGATCTAATTTTGAGTTCCAACTCAAGCTCGGCAACTGCCGACAAGCCCAAATCCGCGGAAAAATCTGCTCCCCAACGCGCTTCTGAACTACTTTCGAAAGAAGACTGCCTCGAAATGTTTCGGCAGGTCTATCTGGCCCGATATTTCGACGTCCGCCTAATTAAGGAAAAGCGCAGGGGACGCCTGACGGGAACCCTTTACTCCTCGCATAATCAGGAAGCGATATTAGTGGGCTCGTTATTTGGACTCAATGCGAACGACTGGATCAGCCCGATTCACCGCGACATGCCCGCTTTCTTCCTAAAGGACATCCGAGCCGGTTGGGACAATGCAGATCGAATGGGAATGTCCATCGAAGAGGTCTGTTGTCAGGTTTGGGGAAAGTCTGGTTCCCCCGGCCGAGCGCGCGATAACTGGTCGCACATTGGAAGCCGCTCCAAGCACATCATTCACTCCACCTCTATGCTCGCGGGCACCATCCCGGCTGCGGCAGGGGTCACCCTCGCCGATCGCCTGAACGGCGGAAATTCTGTTTGTCTCACCTTTAACGGCGAAGGCTCCACGGCGCAAGGCATCTTCCATGAGGGGATCAATTTTGCCGCTATCCACAAGCTGCCGGTGGTGACCATTATCGAGAATAACCAATGGGCTTACGGAACTCCAACCGAGCTGGAATATTCGCTTTCGGACTTTGCCCGACGAGCGGATGGATATGGTATCCCGGGCCTAATCGCCGACGGTCAAGACGTTTTCGACGTGTACGACAAGGTGATGCAAGCGGTGGAGCATGCACGCGCCGGCAATGGACCGAGCATTGTGGAGTGTAAGACGTTCCGCGCTTACGGTCATGGCGATCACGACGACGACCGCGCCGCCAAGTATCGCGATCCCAATCAAGTCGAGAAGGGAAGAGAGCGCGATCCCATCGCGGTCTGCCGCCGTAAACTCATCGAGCAGGGATATCTCGAAGGTGATGCTAAAACTGCATATCAAGCCGAAGGAAAGCATGCGGCGGAAGCCAGCGATGAAGATTTCCCGCCGGAAGTCGTTCAGTATTTGAAAGATGCGATCGAAGTGGCGATCAAGTCGCCATTGCCTCCCGCCGAAGAAGGCGAAAAGTGGGTGTTCAAGGAAAACTAATGGCCGCCACTATTAAAGAAGCGCCCTTGTCGCTCAAGAAGAATCTCGTTACCGCGCTTAAGGAAGCAATCTTCGAGGAGATGTCCTCCAATCCAGACATGATCTGCATGGGGGAAGACATCGGAATCCTCGGCGGCGCATTTGGAGTCACGGATGGGCTGCAGAAGGAATTCAGCAGTTCGCGCGTCATCGATATGCCCATCTCCGAGGCGGCGATTGTTGGTACGGCAGTTGGCGCCGCACTCAATGGCAAGACTTGCCTGGTGGAGATGCAGTTTATCGACTTCATTTCCTGTGGCTTCGACCAGATCGTGAACATGATGGCGACGTACCACTACCGCACCGCGGGTGAAGTGAATCTTCCCATCGTAGTGCGCGGACCGGCGGGGGCCTATAGCGGCGGAGCGCTTTATCACAGTCAGATGAACGAGGCTTGGTTTGCTCACTCACCTGGTCTCAGGGTTGTCTGTCCCTCCACTCCCTATGATGCCAAAGGACTGATGAAGGCCTGTCTGCGTGATGGAAATCCAGTGATTTTTTACGAGGTTAAGCAGCTTTATCGGGAGCGACGCATTGAGGAAGAGCTTCCGGTTGACGATTTCACCGTGCCGCTTGGCAAAGCATCCGTTCGACGAGAAGGGAAGGACATCACCTTCGTCAGCTATGGACAGAACGTTTATCACTGTCTTGAGGCCGCGGATAAGCTCGCAGAAGAGGGCGTGCAAGCAGAAGTCATCGATATTCGGTCACTGGTGCCACTGGACGAAGAAGCAATCTTAAACTCCATCGCGAAAACGAATCGAGTAGTTGTGGTGAATGAAGCTCCGATGACCTGTGGCTTTGCGGGCGAGATTGTCGCGCGGATAAGCGAGATCGGATTTGAATACTTGGATGCTCCGCCCATCCGGGTAACTCGCAAGGACACCCCGGTGCCCTGGGCAAAGCCACTGGAACTCCACGTACTTCCGTCGGTCGAGAAGATCGTCACGGCGGCAAAACGCGCAGTGATGTTCTAGCTAAACGTAAAAAATCGAAGCTACGGCGCGACGGACCCACGTGGATTCGATCCGCTCATACACCATCCATACTTCGGAGCTGTGGATGGACCACGGAATACCGAAGTGCAAGATGGCAATCGACCCATCCGGCGAATACGTTGGCCGACTTGCGCGTGCCTCCACCGTCAGTCGTTCTATGTTGGCGTCTCCCTTAGTTTGGAAAGACCATCGGCGTGAGGGTTGATCGGAGACCAAAATGCGTCCATCCCAACTCATCTCCTTTATCGGGATCAGTTGAGGCGGAGTGTACGACTGCACCCAAGTCCTCTTGGACTGAATCTTCGCGACCTGCGATAAACTCTGTTCGGATGCCTGCAACTGTTTCTGGAGAACCCGCAGCTGCTCGGGGGCAACTTTCCCGCGCTGGATGTACTTGGTCAATCCATCGACCTCTGCCTTGAGTCTATCAGAAACATTTTTGAGTTCGGCATTAAAGTCCGGCCTGGTTTTGGACGAGAACTGGGAGCGCAGTACGACTTGCTTCTTCGGCTTCCAGTCTCCAGAATGCCAAGGTTCAGGAGTGAAGAAGCTGAGCATCGCGGCCTGTAGAAGCTCGCGATCGTCGTTTACGACCTTTTGCGTAGTTCCAGGTAACCCGGTAATGACAAGAACCAATGCGGGCCAAAGCAGCATTTTAATTGTCCTTGGAGAGTTTAATCTACCGTCTCTTAGACTGCTTCGCCGAGATAGGCGGCGATGACGCTGGGATCATTGCGGATGGACTCGGGTGGACCATAAGCTATCTCTTCACCGTGATCCAAAACGACGATTTTTTCGCACAGACCCATCACAAATCGCATGTCGTGCTCGATCAGGAGAATGGTCTTTCCGTGCTCATCTCGTATCCGTCTGACGGTCTCCATCAGATCGCCCTTCTCTTGCGGATTCATTCCCGCTGCCGGCTCGTCGAGCAGAAGTAAGTCGGGCTGGGTAGCCATCGCGCGGGCAATTTCCAACCGGCGTTGCGAGCCGTATGACAAGTCGCAACTGCGGGAATTGGCGACACTTGCAAGGTCCACAACCTCTAGCAACCGCATTGCCTCATCCTTTAAA
>DATFHI010000003.1:0-6295 GCA_035248525.1 Fimbriimonadaceae bacterium
CAGTAATTTAACCTGCTGTCATCGCCTTAGGACTGGGCGATTATTTGCCGAATATTGCCTTATCAATGAGAGCACGGAAGCTTCTCAATGCGTGTTTGGTCGTCGCGCCAATCGCGCTTATGGCAGGAATCGGAATCCACGCCCGGACGTTCGTAGACTCCTACGAATGGCCCGAGACGCATCAGGATCACATCCGCATCGAGCAGTATGTTCCGCTGGCCGCCAAGACCGTTTCCGTACTGGCGAACCGGCACGAGTCCGAGGAGTCGATGGCTCGCATGCTCGCGGCAAAGTGGAGTAGTGGCGCCCGAAAAAAAGTTTTGCTGCCGCTGATCCCGGCAACAACTGAAGACTTCTCACCTATCGGCCTAAAGGGCCAAATCATCGACATCGGATACCTGCCCGCTCGAAGATTGCTGGATCATTCCGATCAAAGAATTTCCAAAGGGGAATATGGGGAAGCCTTGGAAGACCTCACCCTGGCTTCCGACAGCTTATACGGGCTGAAGTATTCCAACTTCATGTCCGTCTTCCAAACCACGCTCGTTCAATACCAAATTCTCCGCCGCTTTGAGGGCATCTACCTCAAGCTGAATTCCGACCAGAAAGCGGAAGTCTATCGGTGCATGACCGAGATCAAGGGCGACGGCAAGAAATTCGCCGTCGTTGCCTCGCAAGCTAAAAGAGTGATCCTGCGGCAGTACCAAGAACTGGAAGATTTGACCGCGGCGATGCGAACGGCGTCGGAAATGGTTCCTGAACGATCTTTCTTTGAGCAATATGCGGAAGCAAAGGAAAGACCGGTACCGAGCCGAATGCTCGCGGACAATTTTAGTTTGCCTGACCAACGCACCGAAGCAGGCCACTGTTTGATGGCAGATGAACGAAACAGGCTCATAATCGCGAAGATCATGAGCCTGGACAAACGGCGCGATTAATTGTCGCCGATGTAAACGATGCCGTCGCGGGTGTCGACCATAAACGGCAGATTCGCAAACGCTTCCTGAGCGGCCTTGGAAGGCTCGTCGGCGGTGAAGTTCCAGTTCATTTCCGATTCAGCCTTGGAGGAGCGAAGGATGACCGGAACTCCATATTTGTCCGCAACCGCCAGCGCCATCTCGGCGACCGAGCCGTGCCCTTCGACGACCGAAGTCCTCTCCTTTCCGGGCACGATCACGATGATCGGCGGCTGCTCGCCTTTAACTTCGACGATAAACAGCGCCGACCCGGGCTGATCGTTTTTGAGTTCGTTCAACCAACCCCGGGCATCTACGTCTACCGACTTTTCGCCCTCGACGCCGCCGCGGATGATCACGGTGTGCTTGTCAGAGGGTTGATACTGCATCTTCACGCCGTCGGTCGACGTGCGGAATTGGATCTGCTCGATCGGTTGCGGAGTTTGGATCACCGGTCCGGGTCCGCCGATGGCGGGTCCCGTTGTCGTACCGGAATTGATACTCAGATACGCTCCAACTACGGCCGCTCCAGCCAATGCCGCGAAGCCGAGGTTCCTGAACCACACATTCCAAACCGGTTGCGCGGAGCGCTTGCGATCGTAAATGCTCTTGTCGATTGCCGCACTGATGCGCTCGTTCAAATCGAAGGGAATTTCAATCGACTCGTCGCGCAGGAACTCTAGCTCCTTGAGCGTCTCTTCGAACTGAGTGTATTCGGCACGCAGGTTGGAATCCGCTTTTAACTTCGCCTCAAATGATTGGCGAAGACCGGCATCTAGCGTGCCTTCTGAGTATGCGGAAAAATACTCTTTTGCTTTTTCGTTAGTCATCCTTCACACCCCCATTTCGGGGCAATTTCAATTCACAATTCCCGTTGACATGAGGTTCCCTTACGCGTACCTACCTGGAATCTACAGAGTGTGACTTGGCTAGGTTTGGAAAAGTTCCGCATCTTTTTGCAGCATTTCTCGCAGAGTGAGTCGGGCACGGTTAAGGCGGCTCTTTACGGTTCCGATCGGTAGGTCCAATGCCGCCGCGATCTCCTCGTACGCCATCATCTCGCCGTGGTACATGACGATCATCGCGCGCTGGTATTCGGGCAGACGATTCACCGCCGCCTCAAACCGCTCCTCTCGTTCCGATCGCTCCGTTAAATCATGGGGCGACGCGCCGTCGTCCTCGATCTGGATCTCCACATCGCCTTCATCGGTCGCAATTCCCGAGTCGATGCTCACCGCCTGCCTGGTCTTCTCCTTCTTGCGGATATCCAGGAAGCAGTTGGTCATGATTCGATAGAGCCAGGTGGTGAATGCGCTCTGACCTTTGAAGTTTTGGATTGCGTTGTAAACCCGTACAAATCCTTCCGCCACCACGTCCGAGGCTTCTTCCGGATTACGGGTCAGGCGAAATGCATATTGGTAGGCTCGAGCGCTGTACTTGGAGATCAACGCGTCGAATGCGGATCGGTCGCCATTTTGAGCCTTCCGAATCAGCAATTCGTCGTCGTATTGGGTTTCGCTCATAGCCTAATGAGAAACGATCGACTTAGGGCCCTTTTGCACGGCTTCCTGAATTGCCCGTTGCTCCTCTTGAGATAGATTTCTTTCCGATTTTCCAGCCATCAGGGGTTTGCAATAGACTCGGCAGTCGGTCCTACCGATAAGGCTTGTGATCAGGGCTCCATCTCCGCGGTCATCGTAGATGGCCAAGGCAAAGCTCTGATTTCCGCCGACGTCCTCGAACGCATCGTATTTCACCAACCCCAGGTGCCGCTTCGAACCCGAGGCCTTCTCCTCCAATACCGATGCGCGCTCCGAGAGGGTGTCGATTTGAGTCTGCAATTGCATGCGCTCCCTTAGATGATCGTACAATAATCTCTCAAGGTTCTCGCCCTTGGTCCCGTCGATCAATTCTTTCCATCGAGATTGGTAGCGGCGAATTTTTTTAGCTTGGAGAATCATCCCTACCGCCAAAATTGCCGTCACCACAAGTAGAACGAAGATTGCCTGCGGCGCATTTGCCGCCAAGGACCGAAATAAACTGTCCATATAACCGAGGGGGGAAAAACTCCCGAAGAGAGTATAGCGGACGGCGTTCTGGAAACCCGTTAAAATGGAGCATCGATGAAGCAGAATCGGAAGCGCGCAATAACTGGATTTGGCGTACTCTTGCTTTGCCTGCTGGGCTTTGCGATCTATTTCCACCTGACCTTCACCACCGTGGTGGTTTCGGGAGAATCCATGCTTCCGACTCTGAAGAACGGGCAACGCGTTCTGACGAGCAAAGCTTATTGGCTCGTTGGGCCGATCAAGGAAAAAGATGTGGTCGTGATCCGCGACGACGGTCCGACGGGCTATATCATCAAGCGGGTCTACAAAATGGCCGGTCAGGTTGTCGATTGGGCGCTCGTTCCCGATAGCTTCGACTTTCGCAGCGGCGAATACCACGTGCCGGAAGGCACGGTTTACGTGTTGGGCGACAATCGCCAGGTTTCGGAAGACAGCCGCCGGTTTGGGCCGGTACCCGTAGAAAGCATCATCGGGAAGGTCGTTATTCGTCCATGAAGCGGTTCCCATCGGGAACCTTTGGGCGTCAGCGACTACAGTTTTTCCCGGCGCCGTTCAAAGCTCCCTTGCGCACGTTTGCGGTGCTCGTCTTTGCATGGCTGGATGACCGCGTGGTGATCTGCGATATCGAGGATCGCGGCTGGTGCATCCCCAGCGGTCGCGTCGAGCCGATGGAAACATCCATGGAGGCGGCTCGCCGAGAGTCGCTGGAAGAGGGTGGTGTGGAGTTGGACCGCCTTCAATATATCGGCTGCTACCAGATCAGCGAACGGCGGGAAGTGCGATGGGCGGACTGCTATGCCGCGAAAGTGAAAAGCATCGGCGAAATCTCGATGAAAGAGGAGTCGCTGGGCATGAAACTGGCCACCGTCGAGGAATTGCCCGGCATTTACCACCTTTGGAACTCCCTCACCGAAGCCGTTTTCCATTACAGCCGTGAGGTGGTGGACCGGTTGAACGACAGCCGCTGCAGTTAGGCTGAATAAATAGGGAACCTAAGCAATGGCACCGGAAGTCGGTTGGCCGATTTGAATCATGTACTCGGCGATCTGAACTGCGTTCAAGGCCGCCCCTTTAAGCAACTGATCTCCGGCGATGAACATCGAGATCGCGCTGGGATGCGATACGTCGCGCCGGATTCTTCCCACCAGCACGTCACCCTGCCCGCTGGCAGTAATCGGCATGGGGAATGTGTTGGTTTCCCGATCGTCGACCACCCGAACTCCGGGAGCGGAGGCTAGTCGCTGCCGAATTTCATCTTCGCTTGGCGCTTGTCCGGCAAACTCTACGGTGACGGATTCGCTGTGCGCCCGCATAACGGGAACGCGGATGCAGGTGACATTGATTCTCAGGTCTGGAAGACCAAGGATCTTGCGCGATTCCTCGATCACTTTCCACTCCTCTTCGTTGTAACCATGCTCGTTAATCGGGGTGTTGTGGCTGAACAGGTTGAAGGCGTAGGGATGGGGCAGCACTTTTTGGCGTCCGATTGCCTGCCGGTCGGAGACCGCGTCGTAAGTCTCGGCATACAGCTCGTCCATGACTTTGGCTCCGCCGCCACTGGCGCTTTGGTAGGTGCTGACGACCAGACGCTCGATCTTGCCCAAATCCCGCAGCGGGTTAACCGCCATTAATAGGATGATGGCCGTGCAGTTGGGGACGGAAATCAATCGCGAATTGGGTTGAATTGCATCCGGATTCACTTCGGGAACCACCAGCGGCACCGCGGGATCCATTCGGAACGCGCTGGAGTTGTCGATAACGATCGCCCCTGCTTCAACCGCCGCTGGTGCGAGTGCCCGAGAGCGCGAAGCTCCGGCGCTGAAAAAGGCAAAGTCCACCCCGGCGAACGACTCAGGCTTGGCTTCCTCGACTTGGATAGTTTCGCCCCGGAAGGTCATCTCCTTACCAATCGAGCGCTCGCTGGCCAGCAACTTCAAGCCGGCGACAGGGAAACCTCGCTCTTCGAAGAGACGGAGAAATTCGGTGCCAACCGCGCCGGTTGCGCCGACGACGGCTACTTGGAATCCGTGGGCCACAGCAATTAATACCAGATGCCATTACGGCGGAATGGGTCGTCTCATTCAATTACTGGTCAATGCAAACATGGTGTTGTACACTCCATTAAAGTCGGGAGGAATTAGACTCTGCGGATAGGAAACAACGAGTCAGCGCTGGAGCTCAGTTTCGACTGCGGCGACGCTTCGGCGAAACGGACAGAGTTTTCCGGATTGAATTACGTCCGGTTGGAGGCGCTGTCGGTTAATGTCCCCAAGACCTCATCCGGTGTCATCTCCGTTGCCGCGGGAGTTTGTGCACTTGGGATCAACTTGGAAGGCTCCGTCGTCGTGCGTTCGATAGCTTCACCCCGCGTGGTAATCGTTCCCGCCCGAAGCATGTTCTTCGTTCGCGGGCCAGTACGGTTGAGCGCGTTGGTCGCCCGGGGAGACCATAAACTGCAGGTCGTTTCGTGGCAATCGAACACCTTGTCGGCGCTGGACATGTGGCTCCAGACTTATGGACCGGGAAGAAATGTGAAGGGGCTTTCCCGAAACTTAGGTTGCAAACCCATCGATCCCCATCTTCACGGGTTAATCAACCGGTTTGAAGAAGCGAAGGCGGCAAATGGAGAGTTGACGGAGCCGCTCCTGGTGTCGGTGGTGTATGAGGCGGTGTCCAGGATTATGGTTGGGAGCGACGAAATGCAGCTCTCGCCACTTCCCGCCGAGCTTCCCAAAGCATTGACCAAGCTTTCCGTCGCGGTCCGCAAAGAGCCCTCGGGGAACTGGTCGCTCAAGGAGGCCTCGGAGTTCGCCAGCTATTCCCCCTTCCACTTCTCTCGAGTTTTTAAGCAGTTGGTTGGATATGGATTTCACGAATACGTCGACCGGTGCCGGACGGAGTTGGCGGTGGAACTCCTGGTCTCTACCGACTTGCCCGTGGATCATATCGCCACCCAAGCCGGATTTGGCACAACTCAAGGGTTGCGCGAATCCGTCCGGGAGTATTTGGGGTTCGTTCCGTCGGAATTCAGGTCGTTGCCGGATCTCTTTGAAGCCACTGGCGTGTAGCTGCGACTAGAGCTTAAGGATTTTTGAAGCGGACTCCATATCCTTATCTCCGCGTCCGCTCATATTCACTAATACTCGACTTCCTCTGGGAAGCTTGGGCAACGCGGCGAAGGCGTGCGCCGATTCGAAAGCGGGGATAAGCCCTTCCAATTCCGCCAACGTTCTGAACATATCCAGCGCTTCCTCGTCGGTTACCGCAAAG
>DATFHI010000004.1:0-23358 GCA_035248525.1 Fimbriimonadaceae bacterium
GTACTCGGAACTCCACCGGATTCAACTTGCTGACTCCGATGATTGTAATCGTGCTCGTGCCTGCGCCCTCGATCCTCGCTCCCATTCTGTTTAAGAAGTCGGCAAGAGCGGTGACTTCGGGTTCGATGGCGGCGTTCTGAATGGTGGTAACCCCATCCGCCAAAACCGCGGTTGACATCAGGTGCTGGGTAGCGCCCGCGCTTGGAAAGTCCAGGTAAATCTCGGTTCCCTTAAGCTGGTCGCATTCGGCCAGATAGGATCCGCCGTTAAGTTCCAGGCGAGCCCCCAGGGCAAGTAAACCCTTGATATGGAAGTCGACTGGTCGAGCGCCTATTTTGCAACCTCCAGGAGCCGGAAGCTCAATTCGCTTCGTTCGAACCATCAGCGGCCCCAGCAAGTAAAACGAGGTGCGAATCGCGCGGACCGTTTCCTCATCGGCCTCCGCCGGGTAGATGTCGGTGCAATCGATTTCCAGCCGGTTGCCGTCCCACGCCACCTTTGCGCCGAACCGCTCGAGCAAGTTCGCCTTAATCTTGGTGTCGGAAAGGATGGGAACGTTGGTGAAGACGGTCTTGCCCTCGGCTAATACGACCGCCGACAAAAGGGCCAAAGCAGTGTTCTTACTGCCACCGACGTCGACGACGCCTTCCAAGCGCCGCCCGCCTTTAATTTTAAACACATTCATTTCAACCTTTCCTTCCTTGGATGGTTAAGCCATAACATTCTATTCGATCTCCCCCGGAACTGCAAATTTTACCGGATTGGCGACCCCTAATTGGGTAACTCTTTGGTAACCGGGACAAGTACGAAAAACACATCCCACACAGTGACGAACTTCTTCCGTCATGGCGAATGCGCTCTCAAGTCGATCCAGCGGTTTATGCAAGGTTATTAGCTCCGAAATTTCTCGATGCTTTTGTAACCATGCATCCTTGATTCCTTGGAGTCGAATTGGGTCCACACTGGTTTCGTGATAACCGAAATTTGCGGATAAAAACACCGGCGCAAGGCGGATGTTCTCGGTCGCCACGCCCCATGCCTGCATGGCGAAGAGCGCATACCAATGGAGTTGTTCCAGAGTCGCTTGCTCTTTTTGAGGCGTCACCCTGCCAGTTTTCCAATCAAAAATCGTTACCTGGTCTGGCTTTTTGATCACGAAATCATAGGCGGCGTAGACCGGTACGTCGCTATGAAGCGCCCACGGAATGTTTCCCTCCTTGGGGTCGCAGATCAATTCATCGGATTGACAGGCTTCGATCCGTTTCGGAATGTCCGTCGCGAAGAAGTTCCTTACCGCCGCTCGCGCTTCTTCCAAAACCCGCCGATGTTCTGCTTTATCCGGGATGTCTTGGAAGAAATAGCGATCCAGGACCTGCCTCTTTACGCTTGGCAGCGACTTACCTGCCAGAGCCGCATCTCGGTATTCCGTGCTCTGGTCGACGTATTCCCTTGCCGTCACCTTTAGCCAATCGTCCAGATCCGTCCGCCAGACTCGGTATTGCTTAAAGTGTCGGATGGCCTCAGTGACGCCGTCGTCGGCTAACTGGCCGGCAAATCCCTGCCAAAACGAGAGCTTCCTTTCCGTGCTAAGGTCTTTGCCTCTCTGGCCCGGCAGATCCCGGGCGAAGTTGTAGAGGAACCACCGACGAGGGCACGTTTGTAGCATTCCCCACCCCATCCAACTGAAATAGGGTCGTTTTGGACCGTTCCCCCACTGGCTCATTCCCATCAATTATGAGCCACCTCTAAATCTACTCAAAACTTATACTCGTCCAACCCGAGAAGCATAGGGTTGGACGATTCGAAATGTACAAGTCCAAACTCCAATTAAAGCCAAGACTTGCATATAGATCTATCGAATTGCGAAGACCACGTTCGCGGTGGTGGTGACTTCGATCATGCCCCCTGAGATGCCCGAACCGATTCCATCCGCTCCGCGTGCTTCCATGAAATTCACGCTCATCTGCGCCATCGGGTAATAACCGTCGCCAGACTCCGCAACGCTAATCACCTCCCCGAGTTGGACATTGAAAAGATCGGCCAGTTGCTTAGCTTTCTCCTTTGCCGCGGCAACTGCGAGTTCTCGCGATTTGGAACGGTGTTTTGCCAAACTTTCCAGGGAAAAGCTGACGTTTTGGACGTCGGTCGCGCCGGCGGAAACCGCCGTATCCACAATCGAAGCGATGCTGTCGGGCTTCTTCGTTCGCACTTGAAGCATGTGCACGACCTTCCACTGGGCTTCTTTAAGGCCCGTAATTGGATTTGCGTTAACCCGGTAGATTTGGTATTGGACCGTCTGAACATCCTCATCCGCAACCCCGGCTTTCTTTAAAGCTGCCCGGATTGTCGCGATTGAAGCATCCGCAGAGTTTTTAGCGTCGGTGAGTTTGACGCTCGACTTGGTGGTGCCTAATACGGCAGTCGCCAAATCGGGTTTCACCCTAACTGATCCTGTTCCGCTAACCGAAATCGTTCTTCGTTGCGGCGGTTGTGGAATATCTTGGGCGGGGGCGGTTCCAAGCATAAAGAGGGTCGCCAATAGTGGGAGAAATACCAACTTTGCTGTCATTTTCATTGTTCACCTCGTATGTGTTCTCATATAAACGTACCGTTCACGGGTTTAGAGCCATGGCTGCTGTAACATGATTCGCATGCGGTGGGATCACCAGGTGGTTTGGCGCGAACCGAGTCCAACTTTGTCCGTTCGAGAGAAAGTGCACAGCGGCCACGTGGGCGAGCGGTTGAAGGAGATTCTTCCGAAAGCGATCAAGGCGGCCGCAGAGCACGCAACCGGCTACCCGTTTGCCATTTGGCACGACGTAAGCGGCACTATTCCCGACCAGATTTTCGACATGGAAGCGGGAATGCAGGTTTTCAAGGGAGCGGTGGATGCGGATGGGTTCAAAATTAGCCACCTCCCCGGAGGGAATATCCTGCAAATCACCTATGTGGGTTCTTACGATGGCCTTTCGGATGCCTACACCGAGATCGTTCAATGGATGCGGGCAAATGCGTTTGAACCCGCCGGCCCGCCGTGGGACTCGTACGTCGACGACGCTGAGTTAACCGGCGTGGACAACTGCCGCACGTTAATCTGCTGGCCGGTCCGTTCGAACGCTTACAACCGGTAGTAAGCGGAAACAAAAAAGCGCTCCGGTTAAGGAGCGCTCTTTAAATTGATCGACTGGGAACTTATTCTTCGGTCCGGATCGATTCATCCAAGCTGCGCTTGCCTTCCTCCAGACCCTTTTTCAGTTCACCAACTCCCTTCCCAACCCCGCGCATTAGTTCAGGGATCTTCTTTCCGCCGAAAAGCAGAACAATCACCCCGACCACAATGAGCATCTCATTCGTGCCAAAACTCATAATTGCTTCCAACTTGGGTGCGACTTTCGCTCGCCCCCCTCTATTGTGTACCAGTTATGACGCCGGTTGAGGGCCAAAGATCGCCTCCGCCGCTAACACCGAGCGAATTTCCCCTCCAACCTGGCAAAGTAATTGACCCTCGGGGCCAATTCCCACGGCAACTCCTTCGCCGCCGTCAGGCAGCCGGTACCGCTTTCCCGGAGTGTGGTCGAACAACATCCAAACTGCGCTCAAATCAGCCCACGAACGAGCGTTCGGCAGATTCGGGAGGTTTTCGACGATTTCCCGCGCCAGGGTCTCCGGATCGTTCGTACCTCCTCTGTAGAGGGCGAGACTGGTGGCACGATTACTTATCTCAGCGGGAAAAGACTTCTGATTCAGGTTGATTCCAACGCCAACCACGGGCACTCGGCGGCCAGTTTCATCGGGCAAAAGTTCTGTCAAGATGCCGCCCACTTTTCGGTCGCCGAACACCAGATCGTTGGGCCACTGCAGTTCACACTGAAGCTTGGCGGCGGCGGCGCAAGCTACGGTCATCCCGACCAAGTGCGGAGCGGGATGATCTGCCCAATCCCGAAAGATCAGGGACATTGCAATCGAATCTCCCGGACTGCTTAACCAGGTTCGGTTGAACCGGCCCCGACCCTGGGTTTGATGTCGGGAAAAGACGCAGCCAACCGGGGACCCAGATTTCAGGTGTTGCGCTGCGATGGTTTGGGTGGAGTCAACTTCGTCCCGAATGTCCCAAATGCCGGACTCAGTCGGAGACCTCACTCAAACTCCATGTGAATGGAGAGGGATGGCGCCGAGTGAGTCAATGCTCCGACCGAAATGAAGTCCACGCCCGACTCAGCAACCTCACGAACGGTGTCGAGATTGATGCCTCCGCTCGCTTCGAATAGGCACTTCCCTTTGTGTGCCACGACGATTTCCCGCATTTCGGCCGAAGTCATATTGTCGAGGAGCACCACTTCGGCCCCGGCCTGAATTGCCTGTTCGGCAAGCTCGGCGGTGGTGGCTTCGACCTCGATTTTGTACATATGCGAAGTCGTCCGGCGAATCGCGTCGACCGCTGCTTGAATGGAGCCACAGGCGACAATGTGGTTGTCCTTCACCATGACTCCATCGTAGAGCCCCATGCGGTGGTTGCTCCCACCTCCACAGCGTACAGCGTATTTCTGTAAGACTCGCATTCCCGGGAGAGTCTTTCGCGTGTCGATAACCCGGGCTCCGGTTCCCTCCACGAGTTGCGCAAACCTGTTAGTCAGGCTTGCGATACCGCTCAAATGCATTAAGAAGTTCAAAGTTACGCGCTCGCTCGATAAGGCGCGCTGGGTCTGGAGTCTTCCCGAAGCGACCGTCGTTCCTGGAGAAACGCGATCTCCATCTTTCGCATGAACCATGAGGTGGCTCCCCTCAGGATCGAACTCCGTCGGTGAAAGCAGATACTCAGCGATACCGAGGCCGCAAATAATTCCATCCGCTTGAGTTTCGATCCGCCAATTTGCAAGAGAATCCACGGGAACGCAACCGGCAGACAGGTCGCCGGTTCCCAGATCTTCGACAAGTGCAGCTTCGACGATGGGGGCCCAGTTATAGGGTTCGGGTTCCAGCCAGGTGCTCACGGGTTAACGAGGTTTACCCCACACCGCGCGGCAAGTTCGTCGATGAGCAATTCGTACGGGACTTCGAGTCCATTGCGCGTCCATCCGATGGGTACCCGGACGCGGCCGGAAACGATGTAGGCGTACGGCTTGATCACTACATTTCCTTTGTCCAGTGTTATGGAAACCGTTTCTCCTTTCACCTGAATTTCGCGGACTCGCTTGTATTCCACCGACTTGATCGATGAGCCCTTCACGACATCGAAGTGGACATCCTGGAGGACGTATTCGCTGGCATCGGCCTGGCGATGAAGCATGTCTGCCCAGGCGCCTTTGCCAAAGTCGTACAGCGCGCCGGCAGCGTCGGCAACATTTTCGCCGACCTTCTTGAAATCGCTCCGATCTCGACTAGGGTCGACCGCTCCTTTCCCTTTGGTCTTTGCGGATTTCCGGTATTTTTCTGCCGCCGTTCCCAACCAACGAATCGCTTCCCCTGCTTTGTATCGAATCGGTTCCATGCAGGGCGATTATATGGGCAACCCATTCGATTCCCAAACAGTCCCGGTTTTACGCTAGGGCCAAGGTGATCTATACTTTTTCAGTGGGCAAGAAGCATCGCCGGGAATCGCATTCCCAGGGCTCCGGTCTTGCCCAGGCATTGGCGTTGCACCGGGCCGGCCGCTTGGCAGAGGCTGAGAATCTCTACCGGTCTCTGGCTGGCAATCCAAAAGCCGTTGGCTATCTGGGTGTCTTACTTTGCCAGTTGAACCGGGGAGAAGAGGGTCACCGGTATTTGCATTCTGCCGTCCAACTGGCGCCCGACGACAGCGAACTCCTTGCCAACCTTGCCGTTGCAGAGCACGAAGCCGGACGATTTAACGAAGCTTTGAGTTTTGTCGAGCGAGCTTTGAAGTTTGATCCTGGGAATCTGGACCTTCTGGATAAACGTGGGTTTATCTTGCAGGATTTGGGGCGGCATGAGGAGGCCTTGAAGAGCTTCGAAGTCGTTCTTCAATCGGACCCCAATCATGCAGATGCTCAATTCCATGCGGGAAATTCATTCCAGGCGATGGGTGAATTCTCCGCGGCAGAGAAGGCTTTTCGCAAGGTGGTTGAGTTGCGTCCCACCGACGACGAAGCATGGACCAACTTGGGAAATGCTCTTTTCGAGCAACTAAACGCAGAAGAGGCCGCCACGGCTCATCGCCGGGCAATCGAGATTCGGCCGACGGCCGATGCTTACCATAACCTTGCGATCAGTTTAAGCGGACTTGGACAGCAGAGTTCGGCGATCGCCGCCGCTCGATCGGCAACCCAACTCGCGCCAAAGGTCGCTCGCCACTTTTATCTCTTGGGTTCATTGCAGAACGCGTTCAAGCAAACCGAAGGAGCCATTGCGAGCTTTAGGCGAGCATGTGAGCTCGCGCCCGAGGACGAAGAGGCGCACATCCGGTTAATTGCTTGCCTCAACCAGGAGGGACGTCACTCGGAGGCAGCTGCGGAATTTCAGTCCATCGAAAACCCAACTCCAGCCGCGCGCATGGTGCGATCTATTTTGGTGCCGATCATTCCGCAGAGCGTGGAGGAGATCGAGTCTGCCCGGGCGTCGGTCATGGAACACCTGAGGGCGATTGAGTTGGATGCTCCGCAAATAGCGGATCCCGCAAAAGAGGTAGCCCTTACGAACTTCTACTGGAGCTACCACTCAGAAGGCGAGTTGCCGATGCAGCGGCAAGCGGTGGCCACCTACGCCGCGACTTCGCCAAATCTTTTTTGGACATCGCCTCGGGTCGAGGTTCGTAAGAAGGGCAAAGTGCGACTTGGAGTGGTGTCAGCTCTACTCCATCGGCACACCATCGGCAAGCTGTTTCTACCATTGATTTCGGCTTTACCAAATGCGGATTTGGAAGTGGTGATGTTCGATTGCAGTCGGGCAATGGACGACTGGACGCAAAAGCTAAATGCATCCGTCGACCGCTCCTACAAGCTTGCCGCGGACTTGAAGACTTGCCGGGAATTTATCGCCGACCAAGATTTGGATGCCATCTTTTATCCGGAAATCGGGATGGACCCGCTGGTTTACTACCTGGCTTTCTCACGACTGGCGCCGGTTCAATTCATGACTTGGGGTCATCCCGTCTCCACTGCCCTACCTAACATGGATTATTTCCTGTCCAGCGTGGACCTGGAGACTCCGGGCAGCGAAAGCCAATACTCCGAGCGACTAGTACAGTTGCCTTCGCTTATGACCGTATTCGAGCGCCCCGAATGTCGGCCAATTGGCCGTTCGGATCTCGGATTACCTGAGGACAAGCGGCTTTATGTCTGCCCGCAGTCGCTCTTCAAAATCCACCCCGACATGGATGCAGTATTTGGGGAAATTCTTTCCACGGATGAAAAGGGCCTGCTCGTGTTCTTGACCGGAAATGAGAGGCACTGGGATGAGCTGTTGATGGCGCGGTTCCGAAAGTCGATTCCGGAGGTTGCGGAGAGAACCCAAATCCTTCGAAGACTCAACCTGAACGAGTACATCGGCTTGTGCGATCTGGCGAATGTCGTGCTGGACACCTTCTATTTCGGGGGCGGAAACTCCTCATTGGAAGCCTTCTCCGTTGGCGCCCCCATTGTAACCCTTCCCGGCTCTATGCTTCGCGGACGGATCACTTATGCCGAATACCGCGCCATGGGCATGATGGACCTGGTTGCCGAAAGCGCGGAATCGTACACGAAGAAGGCGTTGGAAATTGCCCACAATCCTGACTTGCGAGAATCTCTGCGAAGGAAAATTTTGGACCGGAACGCCGTGCTGTACGACAATCACAAGCCAGTGTCAGAACTCCGAGATTTCGTTCACGAGCAAGTTCGCCGATGATTTTTAAAATCAATGGTTGCTTTTAATCGACTTTGAGTGCTTTCTTTACAGGAGAGCAATTTGCAAAAAAAAAATCCCTCCTGCCGAATCAACGGAAGGGGGGAGAACTTTGGAGCGGGCAACGCGATTCGAACGCGCGACCTATTCCTTGGCAAGGAATCGCTCTACCACTGAGCTATGCCCGCAATGAAGTCATGTTATACCCGCCCGCAAGGAGATATTCAAGGTTCCGGCAGGTCTAAAATGGGAAGTGCCCCCGCTTTCTGAGGAACTTCGCCTACTTGCCGAGTCCATGGATCAGGCGGCTGAGATCGCCAGACAGAACCGACATCCGCACCAATTCAAACTAAAGCCGGATGGATCGATCGTCACGGACGCTGATGTCGCGGTGGAAAGCTATTTTAGGGAGCAATTGGCCCGGGATTGGCCAGGCACGACTTTTTGGGGCGAGGAGTTCGGAAGAGATCCCATTAGCGGAACCGGATATTGGTTGATCGACCCTGTAGACGGCACTTCTAATTTCGCATTTGGATCGCCGCTTTGGGGCATAAGCGTAGCGCTGGCGGTTGGAACTCGGATCGAGTTCGCGGCGATTTGGTTGCCCGACCTAAACGAAAAGTACCTTGGACAAGTGGACAATGGGGCATGGCTAAACAGCGAGCCTTTGCCGCAGATTCCTCACGGGACCGTCCAACGCCACGAATTGGTGAGCCAGAACGAGCGGGTGGGTCGGCACTACGGTCGGCAGTCGATTCCGGGAAAAGTGAGATGCGCCGGGGCTTTCGTGGTGGATGGCATGTTCACAGCGACTCAGCGGTACCGCGGTTTGGTGGGGTTGGATGAGTATTTGTATGACGCCGCTGCCTCGATCCTCATCAACCAGGAACTCGGCGCGGAAGTGAGATGGGCCGCTGGCGAAGCGTTGGAAATGAATGAGCTCATTGAAGGCCGGCGTTTTGATAAACCCTGGGTGATTTTCCCGAAAGAAAGCGGATTTACGCTCTAAGAAAGCTAGTCCAAGAGCTCTTGCAGGTGCCGGGAACGGGACGGATGCTTGAGTTTCTTCAGGCTCTTCTGTTCGATCTGCCGAATCCGTTCACGAGTAACTTGGAAACTTCGGGCTACTTCTTCCAGCGTGTGCGGCTGCCCGTCGACCAATCCGAATCGCATAAGGATGACTTCGCGCTCGCGGTCGGTGAGGGCGCAAAGAACGTCATCGATTCGCCGGCGCAGAACAGAGCGCAAGGCCGCTTCTGCCGGGGATTCACTGGAGCCATCGATAATGAACTCAGCTAAAGTACTGTCCTCGCTCTCGCCGATTGGCATTTCCAAGGAGAGAGGTTCACTGATCGCCCGGAAAAAGTCATGCACCCGATCTTCGGGAACGCCCATCTCCGCGGCAATTTCTTGAGTGGTTGGTTCACGACCTAACCGGTGTTGCAACCGGTTCGCCGCCCGCATAAGTCGGTTTACGGCCTCGAGGGTATGTACGGGTACGCGAATTGTCCGACCCTGGTCGCTTATCGCTCGGGAAATGGCTTGGCGGATCCACCAAGTCGCATAAGTACTGAATCGAAATCCTCGATTTGCGTCGAACTTCTCAACTGCGCGGATGAGCCCCATGTTCCCTTCTTGAATCAGATCTTGCATGGAGAGACCGCGACCAAGAAACTTCTTAGCGATGCTGACGACCAGCCTCAGGTTGGCCTCGATCAGCATCTGTTTGCTGGAACAGGATCCAAGTTGGGCGGCCCTCGCGAGGGAGATTTCCTGTTCGGCAGTGAGCAGAGGGATGCGTCCGATTTTCCGAAGCCACATCTTCACCGAATCGTCGATTGATTGGGATTCCCCGTCTTGCTCCGGCGATCCAGATATCAGATCAAGTTCGTGGTCATCTTCGACGACGGGGGCGTCGAAACCCCGAATTTTGCTAAGTGTGGAAGGGGATGTATCCGAAGCGGCGGCAGTGCCACTTTGAACGTGATCGACTAGGTTTGCTTGAACCATATTCCGTCTTTGTTGCGGAATGGGAAGAAAGTACCTGGGCACCTCTGCCTCCCGCTAACCTGCCCCCATTGGCTGGCCGAGGCAATTCAATATAGCAGACGTTTACGGGATTCCCAAAAAAGCGCGAACAAATTCGTATTTATCCAGCCTTTATCGATCTTTGGCCTTGAGGGAGGTCAATGTTGCGTGGATTTGCTTTAGGCGATCCGGGTCGCTGACTTGCTTAACCAACTGCAATTCCCGACGCTTCAAAGCGGACTCAAGCCGCGCGACGGCGTCTTTGACGAAACGGTCCGAGAGGTTGCTGAACCGTGCGTCGGACGCACATTGATGGACCAAATCCTGCTCGGCTTCATCTAACTTGCCGATCCACACAGAAGGCTCCCCATTGGGCATTTCTCCGGAAAATGTCGAGGCATAGCTTAGAGCAAACTGTCTGCCGGCGTCTGACACCATAAGCTCAGGTAGCAGCATCGCTTCGTGGGCGATGGAACGCAATCCCGGGGTAAGTAATGCCGCGACCAACGTCGCTTCGGCGACTTGAAGATCGCTGACCCGCATCGAGACTTGGGTGGCAACCTGTGGGCCGGATGGTTTGTTCTGGTGGCGGCGTTCCGCCATAACCTGCTTTCGAAGCGATTCTCGGATATACAGTTGGTCTTGTACTCCACTATATTTGCTCACCAGACGCTCGATATAGCGCTCGATTTCAGCCATGTCCCCGCCTTGCACCAACGCGGAGACGATCGCCGACCAGAATGTCTGATCTTTTTCCTCATGGCTCGCCACGATTTGATCGATGCGGAAGGCCATTGGCGAGGCCGCTTCCTCGACTGCTTTCACCAACGCGGCGGCACCATTTTTCCGCAGAAGCGTGTCGGGATCTTCCCCGTCGGGCATAAGCGCAACGCGAACTTTTTGCTTCAGGGGCCTCAGAACTTCAAGGGCGCGATCGGCCGCCTTTTGTCCGGCAGAGTCGGCATCGTAGAGGATCACGGTTTCATCAGAAACACGTTGAAGGAGTTTTGCGTGGTCCTCGCTTAAGGCCGTGCCTAATGAAGCTACCGCCCCCACCACTCCCGATCGCTGGCACGCAATCACGTCCAGATACCCTTCGCAGAGGACGGTCCGACGGGGCTTGGATTTGGAAATTTGTGACATTGCGTGATTCATCCCGTAGAGGACTCTTCCTTTGCGATACAGTGGCGTGTCGCTGGAGTTGATGTACTTCGGCATTCCATCGCCCAATACGCGTCCTCCAAATGCGACGAGCGCACCTCGCTCATCTCGGATAGGAAACATAATCCGGCCCCGAAACTTGTCGAAATAGCCTCCGGATGAATCTTCTTCCACGAGGAAGAGCTCTCGGCAAAGTGCCAAGGAGTAGCCCTTTTTCTTAAGATGAACCGCAAGCGCCTCGCCCACGTCCGGGGCGTATCCGATCTCCCAAGTAGCAATAGTTTCTTTATCGAGGTCTCGCCCGGTCAGATATTCCGTAGCGATGGACGATTTTGCGAGTTGGTCTCGGAAGAACTCAAGAGCCGCCTCCATTATTTCCAGTTGGAGGGCGCGTTCGGTGCGATCGATTTTATCGACCGCGCGCTTGGTCAGGGTAACGCCGGCCTGATTCGCCAGGGATTGGAGCGCCTCGACGAACTCCATATTTTGGGTCTTCATGACCCAGGTGAAGATGTCGCCGTGCTCACCGCACGACCAGCATCGATAGCGCTGGAGGATGGGGTTAACAGAGAAAGAGGGCCGTTTGTCGTCGTGAAACGGACAAAGGCCCTGGAAATTCCTACCGGTCTTTTTAAGTTGAACCCGTTGGCCAACGAGAGCGACTATATCGATTCGAGCTCGAATCTCGTCGATCTCGCCAGCCAACTTCTGGTTATCCTATGTCTTGCCGGCAGCGACTACGATTCCGGTCACTACCTGCGGCCGATTCGGGCCAAGTCGGGAAAGTCGGAACGCAACCTTATTCTTTACAAGGAATCGAACCACGACGTTGTCGCCGTTGATTTCGTATCCATCGGGAGAGTTGTACTTCTTGATCAGTTGGGCAAAAGTCGATCCAAAGCCAACACCGCGGGATGTTCGAACCTTGGCATTGGCGAGGCCAATGGCTTCGATCTGCACGACTCGGTTTGACTTGTCGAGCACGAATCCGTACTTGGATCCGCTTCGGTTGTAAACCCAGCGCGTATAGAGAATTCGTCCGCTGCTTCCACCGGCGCCCATTGCACCACCGCCACCGCCACCTGGCGCCCCTGCACCTGGCGCGCCGGCGCCTGGAGGCCCACTAACGCCAGCATTGTCGCCGCCGCCTTCAAGGCCGCCCATCTTGCCACCACGCTGCATTATGTCGTTGCCGAAGTCGAAGGTATTAGTATGCCAGTTGGCAATGCCAGCACCAGCTCCGGCTCCACCGCCGCCTCCAGCAGCGGAAGGTCCGCCGCGTCCAGGTCCGCCTGCCGCGCCGCCGCCAGGTCCGATAGCATTGCCACCGCCTCCGACGGCCTGCACTTCGTCGGGTGTCCCATAGATGCTCACCACACGCACGCCAGAGTCGTACAGCTTAATTCCGATCAGGCCAGTCTCCGCGCCACTCTTTTTCTGGGCGACGGCGTTGCCGGCGATTCCAAAAACGGAGATGATCGCCAGGGCCGATACAATCCACTTGGTATTCAAACTCGTAGGTCCTCCTAAAACGATGAACCGGTAATGATTCTTGTCCGAATTATATTGACGCCGGAGAAGGGCCCGAAAGTCACACCCGAACGCTAATTATTTTGGCACGTTCGTAGGAAACGCAGTAGGGTATAAAAATCCTACTCAAAGTTACACGGAGAAACTCAAATATGGCTTCAAACTTAGGCGTGTCCGGTGCGGAATTCAGTGAAAAAGTCCTTCAATCGGATGTGCCCGTCCTAGTGGACTTCTGGGCCGAGTGGTGCGGACCTTGCAAAGCAATCGGACCGAGCATCGAACAGATCGCAACCGAGTTCGAGGGCCGCGCAAAGGTTTTCAAAGTCGACGTCGATTCCAATACCGATCTCGCCAATGAATTTGGCGTCATGAGCATCCCCGCGGTGTTCGTTTTTAAGGGCGGGAAGGTGGTCGATCAACACGTCGGCATGGCTGCCAAAGAAACCTACGCCAATATGCTTTCACGCGCCCTCTAAAGCCCGCGTCCTAAAAGCATTGAACCCGGAACGCTATGTTCCGGGTTTTTGTTTGCCTACTGAGGTTAAATCAACTCCCAGTGGCTTCGGCACCTTCCAAATCCAACCCCAATGTCGCCCGCGCCGGGGTGATCATGATGCTCAGCTTATTGTTGAGCCGTATTCTGGGACTCGTTCGAGACGCCATCATCACGGGTAAGTTCGGCGGAAGCGGATTTACCGACGCTTACTTCCAGTCCTTTAAGATTCCCGATCTGCTCTTTTTCCTCATTGCGGGAGGAGCGCTTAGTTCAGCTTTCATTCCCGTTTTTAGCGAGTACCTCCACACCGAGCGGGAACGAGAGGCTTGGCATATCTTCAGCGTGGTCACCACCTTCATGTCCATCCTCGTGGTTGGATTTATTGTTCTCGCCTGGATATTCGCTTATCTGTTGAGCCACATGATCGCCCCGGGGACCAGCGATGCTTTCATTCCTTACATCGTGCAGATGAGCCGAATCGTCCTACCCGCTCAGTTTGCCTTCTTCATCGGTGGGATCATGTTCGGGACCCTGTACGCAAACCATCGGTTTAGCGTGCCCGGCTTAGGCCCCAATGTTTACAACCTGGGCATCATCGTCGGCGCGGTCGTCATCTCTGGATTTGTAACTCCCGGAGTGGTCGGGATGTCTTGGGGCGCGCTCGGGGGAGCTTTCCTGGGAAACATCGTGATTCCGTATCTGGCGATGAGGCAGATCGGCGTCCAATTTAAGCCATCACTCGACCTGAGGCATCCGGGTGTGAGACAGGTTTTTCGCTTAATGCTGCCGGTCGTATTGGGCCTCTCGCTGCCGGGCGTCTATGCCCTGATCATGAGCGCGTTCGGCTCCTACTACGGTAAGGGAATGGTCACCTACCTGGACATCAGCAATAAGTTGATGCAGGCGCCGTTGGGCATATTCGGACAATCGCTGGCGATCGCGGTTTTTCCGGCCCTTACGCAATTCTTTGCACTGAAGCAAATGGACCGGTATCGAAACCAGCTCGGCTTCACGATGAGGACGGTGATTTATTTGACCGTCCCCATCACCGCATTGATGTTTTTCATGGCGCCGCAGATCGTCGGTGCGGTCTACCAACATGGCAAGTTCACCGCGGATGACGCCGCGGTAACGGCGCAATGCCTGCGCTACTTCTCGATTGGAATAACGGCTTGGTGCTTGCATCCGGTACTCATGCGAGCGTTCTTTGCAATCCAGAACACGGTCACCCCAATCGCCTTGGGGACGGCTACCACTGGGCTGTTCGTGGGGTTGATTTACCTACTGCAATTCCTCGGGATGGACTACCGGGCGCTGCCGCTTGCCGGTTCGATCTCGGCGATTGCCCTGATCTTAGCCTTGGCTATCGCGGTTGCTCCGAGGATTGGGGGATTGGAAATACGGCCGTTGGTCGAGACGTTGATGAAGTCGCTTGTCGGAGCAATTCCACTTGCTCTTTTGGCGATCGGAGTCGGCTACACCTCCTTTGGCCAGCACATTGCCAGCCACAAATTCCAAACCCTCGGTGTGGTGCTTGGAGTTTTCCTTCTTGGAGCTTGGAGCTATTACTTTGTGACGCGCGCGCTTGGAATGAAGGAGTCGGAATATCTCAACCGGGCAATGAACCGTAGAGCCAAACGCGCCGAACCCGTTTCGGATATTGAAGCGGGCGGGGTCGAAGACTAGCTCTACATTGCTTCCAGAAGCACCGCCGTAGCTTCGCCACCGCCGATGCAGGGAGAGCAAACCGCGTATTTGCCGCCGCGTCGGCGGAGCTCGTAAAGAGCGGTGAGCAAAAGACGTGTTCCTGTCATTCCGATCGGGTGGCCCAAGGCAACTGCACCACCATTTACGTTCATTTTATCGTGGGAAATCCCAACCTTTTCGGCGACCACCATCGCCACCACCGAAAACGCCTCGTTTACTTCAAACAGGTCGATGTCGCCCACCTTCAAGCCTGCCTTATCGAGCAGCTTTTGAATTGCAAAGGCAGGCGCCGTGGTAAACCACTCGGGCTCTTGGGCATGCTGGGCATAGGCGACGATTCGGCCGAGCGGTTTGGTGCCGCGGCTGTCAGCCTCTGATTCCGATGCGATGACGAGCGCGGCGCCGCCATCGTTGATGGAGCTTGCATTTCCTGCCGTGGTTACTCCAGCTTTGTCAAAGGCCGGTCGGAGGCCGGCGAGCTTGGCAGGGTCTCCTTTGCCAGGTTCCTCATCCTTGGAAACGAGAATCGGATCTCCCTTGCGTTGCGGTACTTCTACGGCAACTATCTCGTCGCTTAGGCGACAATTTGCCTGGGCGTCTAGTGCCCGACGATAGCTTTCACCCGCATACTCATCCAAACCTTCGCGGGAGACGTTGCATTCCGCGGCGGTCTTGTCTCCGCAGGTCCCCATGTGCACGTTGTGGTAGGGATCCCACAGGCCGTCGTGAATCATGAGGTCCAGTAGCGTTCCATTCCCCATCCGGTAGCCGGAGCGAGCCTTGTCGAGAGCATAAGGAGCGTTGGACATCGACTCCATACCGCCCGCGACAACGATCTTCGCGTCGCCGCAGGCGATGGCTTGGGCGGCCATCATCGCAGTCTTCATTCCGCTTCCACAGACCTTGTTTATCGTCGTGCAGGGGACTGATCTGGGAAGTCCGGCGCCTAATGCGGCCTGACGTGCGGGAGCTTGGCCCATTCCTCCGGTTAAAACGCAACCCATCAGCACTTCGTCGACCTCTTCCGGTTTCACTTGGCCCCGCGCCAGGGCTTCCTTGATCGCAATCGCTCCAAGCTGGGGAGCGGTAAATGAGGAAAGCGCCCCTGAAAAGGCTCCGATTGGCGTTCGAGCTCCGGCGAGAATGACGGCTTTTTCCATGACTACTGTTTGAAAGGGTACCCGCCCACTTCCGGACTACCGAATTGTCTCAAACTTGAGTTAAAGACCAAACTAATCATCTCCCTATGCCGTCTTATCCAACGCGTGCCGATAATAAGCACGTTGAATCCAGGGATGGGATTTCTGTGGTTGGAAAATCTTTGAATATTCTCTTCGTTTCTGCGGAGGTGTCTCCTTTCGCAAAGGTTGGTGGTTTGGCGGATGTTGCCGGATCCCTGCCTAAAGAACTCGTTAAGCTCGGACACCGGGTCACGGTCGCCATGCCTGCATATCGCATGGTTCTGGACGAGGCGCGGTGGAATTTCACGCCGATCCTTACCGATTTAGCTGTGTCGGTCGGCCCGGATTGGAATGTATCGGCGACCATTTACTCGGCGACCTTTGACGGGGTCCAATACCTGCTCATTGGCGGTGAAGACTATTTTGAAAATGCAAAGGAAAGCGAGGGCATATACAGTCAGGGAATCGACTCTTACCTTTTCTTTTCCCAAGCGGTATTGACCGCGGCGGAAGCGCTCAAACTCAACCCGGACGTCCTTCATTGCAACGACTGGCATACCGGCTTCATCCCCGTATTGATGCGGGAAAAGAAAGCTCACAAGTGGGTCTCAACCGCTTCCGTATTCACCATCCATAACTTGGCTTATCAAGGAGAATTCGGGCCTGAGGTTCTCGACCGATTGGGTTTGCCCCAAAGGCTTTTCAATGCCGAGCAGGTCGAGGCATGGGGCCGGCTGAATTTTCTCAAGGCCGGATGTGTGTTCTCGGATCAAGTCAACACGGTCAGTCCAGCTTATGCAGTTGAAATCCAAGCCCCTCGATATGGATGCGGACTGGATGGTTTGATGCTGCACCTGGCGCGCGAAAATCGACTTTCGGGAATTCTGAATGGTATCGATCAAGGTGTTTTTGATCCAGCGATTGATCCCGCGATCCCGGCTCGATTCGACTCTCACGATCTTTCCGGAAAAATTACGTGTAAGGCAAGGCTTCAGTCGGAGCTGGACTTCCCGGTTCGGCCTGGAATTCCACTGCTGGCGATGGTAACGCGATTGAGCGCGCAAAAGGGTTTGGACCTGGTTTCAGAAATCATCCCGCAATTGGTCTCCCTACCTGCTCAATTGGTTGTCCAGGGGCTCGGCGATCCAAGCATTGCGGAGGAGTTGAGACGGCTGGCGACCCGGTATCCCGATTCGGTGAAGATGATCGAGGAGTTCAACCCCACCCTCGCGCAGAGGATCTATGCGGGATCTGACATGTTTCTGATGCCAAGCGCATTTGAACCTTGCGGCCTAGGTCAAATGATCGCTATGCGCTACGGCACGGTGCCGATCGTGCGTATGACGGGTGGTCTGGGCGACACGGTCAACGAAGGACGCGAGGGATTCGTCTTTATGGAATTTACGGCAACCGACCTCTGGAGCGCAATCGAACGCGCCCATTTGGAATACGGCAACCTGGCGGATTGGGGTCATTTCATCAACGCGTGCATGGCGGCCGACCATTCCTGGAACGTCAGCGCAAGAGATTATGAGAGTCTCTATCGGGATGGGTTGGGTGCGCGGAGAACAGGTTTCGACGCCGCGGCCTGCTAGCGAGGCGGCTTCGTTCCGTAGACCTGCTCGATCAGTTTTTTGTATTCCGCGAGCGGCTCAAGCCCCATTTCTGCCCTTCGTTTGTCGACATTGGCGGGATCTTCCAGCGGTCGAGGCTCCCATTGGCCGGCGGCGTTCCGCGTGAACTGACTACCGTAAATCTGCTTTTTTCCTTCTGCCAATAACACCCGGTCGGTTAGGAGAGCATAGTTGCGCTTGTCCACTTCGCCCTGGGCAAGAAGCGGCGTCATCAGGTCTAAACACTCTCTTTGGAACTTTGGAGCCAGGTCGGCATGCTGCACCAGCAACCATGCATTGCTCGCGCCGGTCCGTCCCACCAGCTTGCTTGTGGGCCACCCGTAGGTCCGGACGATTTCCCGCATTTGACCGGTGTTGTAGCGGTCGATGGCCTCCATCTGACGAATCAAATCGATCGGGGCAACCTTGGGGTCCTTCATCGCTGCAATGAGCTTGTTGCGCGCGTCTTGATCCACATCGACCATTTTTTGGAGCTGCATCTGCAATCCCTTATTGGCGACTTTTTCTGGGGATTTTTGCGCCTGAGCACCGGTAAGGAGAAGAATGAGGCACGCGGCGAATTCCAACATGACGACCTATTGTATCGCCGAATTCCGTCGGAGGCCTAAGCGGTCTCCGCCAACTTCAGGGTGTTGCCAGCGATCGTTCCTCCGGCAACCAATGTTTGGCCGCGATAGGCGACCCCAATCTGGCCGGGAGTCGCCGCTCTCACCGGATTCTTGAACTCCAACCTTGGCATGGGTCCGCCAAAAAGCTTGGCGGGTTGAGGATCCATGTTGTAGCGAATTTTGGCTTCTACGGAGATTGGCCCGGAACCCTCATTTTGCGAACTCCAGAATACGTCGGCAAGCGGGACGACGTTGGTTTCCAGCATTTCTGCGGACCCAACGACTATGGAGTTTTCCTTAGGGCGCAATTCCAAGACGTAAAGAGGCTTGGAAGATGACACCCCAATTCCACGCCGCTGCCCAACGGTGAAATCGGCGATTCCACCATGCTCCCCGATTGGCTTTCCGTCTGCGTCGAGGACTTCGCCCGGCTTGAACATCTCAGGATTCCGACGTCTCAGGAACTCTTGATATCCGCCGGCTTCACTCACAAAACAAATCTCTTGACTGTCCGGTTTGTCCGCGACGGATAGACCAAACTCACGAGCCATCTGCCTGGTCTCGGCCTTGTCCGCAATTTCACCCATCGGGAAGTAGCTCGCCGCCAACTGCTCCTGGTCGAGCATGTACAACACGTAGCTTTGATCCTTCCCGTTGCCGCGGGCTTTAAGGAGCCGATAGCGGCCGCTTGCACGGTCAAATCGGATTCGGGCGTAGTGGCCGGTCACCAGCCGATCGCATCCCAATTCGCGCATCTTTTGCATAAGAATGTCGAACTTGACATGCTTGTTGCATTGCACGCACGGGTTGGGAGTGCGGCCACGCTCGTACTCGGAGACGAAGTTTTCGATGACCGCCTTGCGGAACTCCTCCTTGAAATTCATCACGTAATGAGGAATGTCCAACGTTCGGGAAACTCGGCGGGCGTCCTCTACCGCTCCCAGCGAACAGCAACCAGCATGGCGGGGATCCGTCTGGCTCTCCTGCCAAATCTGCATCGTCAAACCCACTACATCGTAGCCGCGCCGCTTAAGGATCGCCGCCGCAACTGAGCTGTCGACCCCGCCCGACATGGCAACCAGGTAGGTGCCCTTACTTTGCAGGAGCGCCTCCCAGGATCAGAGACTTGTAAGGCTCCGTATTCAACTTGTCTTCTAGCATTGAGGTTGGCACTTGCTCGATTGGGCCATCGTGCGCCTGGACAAACAGCGTCGGCGTGCTCATGATTTTGATCTTGTTGGCCAGGTTGAGGTCGTCGGTGACTCGCTGAATCGCCGGGTCCTTCGGATCGTTCATGCGCTTCATGACCGTCTCGGAATTCAGCCCGATGGACCGGGAAACGTCCACGATCGACTCCATGGTCTGAAGTTCGGCTTGTGGACGGGAATACATCGCCGATAGGAATTCCCAGAATTTGCCCTCTTCGCTCGCCATCTCCGCGATGGTCGCCGCGGGCAGGGCCATTTTGTGGTCTTCCTTCATGAAGAGCGGGAAGTGGTGAAAGACTACGCGGACCCGACCATCGGATTTCTTGACGAGATCCTCCAGAACCGGATAGGTTTGCTGGCAGCTTGGGCAGAGCAGGTCGGCGAATTCGATAATTGTCACCGGCGCATTCACGTTGCCTAGAATGTGCGAGTCCTTGTCGACCAGCGTCGTCTTGTTCTCGTTCGCCCTCATCACCAGGCCACCGTCCAAGGTTGCACCTCGGGACTTCTGATAGCTGACGCCTGCTCCCAAAGCAAAGGAAATGAGGAAAGTCATCAAGATCGTCAGAACCACGTCGAACTTGCCCCGCTTGGGATTGGCCGCCACATCGGTCTGCAAGAGCATCGCGTAAATGAGCGTCGTAACGACCATCGTGGCGGCAGAGGAGAGGCACCAGAGGCACGTGGCGTGGATTTCATAAAGCGCTACATACGTGAGGTAGCCGCTAAACAAAGCGCCAATCAAGCTGATAAGAAAGCCGGCGTAGACCAAAGGCCGGGAGTTCTCCAAACCTCTCACTCCACGGTAGACCGCGAGAATGGTTAAGGCGATATAGGCCGCAAATCCAAGGTAGGAAACGGGCAGCCCACCCTGGGCATAGTTACCAATTAAATAGGCAGATGGATGCGTGGTAACGGTATCGCACCCCTTTTCCAACCCGCATGGCAACGACAGCTTCAAAAAGCTGCTGAGGCTGAGGAACCCTGCAATGAAGATTCCAATGAATCCTAAAACGATTAGGATGCGATTGAGCAAGACCGATGCCACCATAGAATTTTACCGCCGGACCGGTTCGCGCCTTAGTTCATCGAACCTACGAATTCAATGTAAACCGGTACACTGTTAGTTCCCAAAGCGCCTAAATCCATGTCCTCTGTGCTGCAACTTCAACCCACGATAGATAGGCCTCGCTCCCGGCGTGGGACGTACTTTGTGCAGACGTGGGGTTGTCAGATGAACGAAGAGGATAGCGAGCAGATGGCTCTGTACTTGGAGCAGATCGGGTTCGAGCCCGCGCTGTCCCCAATCGAAGCGCACGTCATCCTCCTGAACACCTGCTCGGTCCGAAAGAAACCGGAAGACAAAGCTTTCTCAATGTTAGGAGAATTGGCGCCGATCAAGAAATCCCGTCCGGATGTCGTGATTGGAGTTTGCGGATGCATGGCTCAACTCCGGGCAGACGAGATTCGTCGACGCGCGCCTCACGTGGACTTTGTGGTGGGAACTGGTCAAGTCTCCACAATTCCCGGTTTGATCGAAGAGGCGATCCAGAAACGGAGGTTCCAGAAGAGATTGGAACTGCCGGAGCGCAAGGGAGCGGTTGTCGGGGAGATGCCGCAGCGACTCGTTCGCACTAAGGCTCCAACGGCGAAACTGAAAGCGTTCGTTCCCATCCAATACGGTTGCGACAAGTTCTGTACCTTCTGCATCGTTCCAACCACGCGCGGTCGAGAGCGATCCCGCCCTACATCGGAAATCGTCGATGAGGTCACACAACTTGTAGCCACTGGGACCCGGGAGGTAACCCTCCTCGGCCAGACGGTGAATTCCTACGGCAAGAATATGCCTGAGGGCAAGGTTCCATTCAGCCAACTGCTTTGGCAGTTATCCAAGGTGGATGGACTCAAGCGGATCCGATACACATCGCCTTATCCACGCGATTTCAAGTCCGACGTAATTGCTGCTATTCGTGATTGTCCGCCGGTGATGGAGCATTGCCACATGCCACTCCAGGCAGGTAGCGACTCGCTCTTGAAGCGGATGAAGCGGCTCTACTCCGTCGAGAGCTACAACGCCATCGTTCAGGAGCTCAGACATGCAATCCCTGGAGTTGGACTTACGACTGATATCATCGTTGGCTTTCCCGGCGAAACCGAAGAGGAGTTCCAGGGCACGCTCGACGTGGTCGAGGAGTTGCGCTTCGACGGCGCCTACATGTTCATCTATTCGCCCCGGCCCGGTACCCCCGCGGCAGAGATGGAGCAAATTCATCAAGCCGTCAAAAAGGAGCGTCTGGACCGCCTAATTGCCCTGCAAAATCGGATTACCTGTGAAATCAATTTGGGTCTGGTAGGACGCGAGTTCGAGGTGCTGGTGGAAGGAAGATCCGCAAAGAACCCGGATGTACTCCAAGGGTACACGCGGGAATTTAAGATGATGCACTTCCCGGGCCCGGTTGAATTAGCAGGGCAACTGGTTCGAGTTCGAGCCACAGATTCGCACCTATGGGGACTAAAGGGCGAATTGGTTACTCTGTAAGTTAGGACCTGGTTAAACCTCCAACGAATTCGCGCGTCTACACTGCCACCATGCTTGTGACCGCATTAGCAGTATCTTTGCTCGCGCAACTTCCGAGACGCGCCCAGGTTTTGGAGTTCAAGGTGGATGGCGTCGTTCGCCGTGCCACCGTGTTCTCCCCGGCAGTCAAGAGCGATCATCCTCCGTTGGTTTTCGGATTTCATGGGCATGGCGGCAATATGTCGAATGCCGCTCGCAGCTTCCAAGTGCATCAGAACTGGCCGGAGGCAGTTACGGTCTACATGCAGGGACTCCCGACGCCGGGCATGCTCGCGGATCCGGACGGTAAGAAGCCTGGTTGGCAGTCGCGCAAGGGTACGAATGGAGACCGGGATCTGAAGTTCTTCGATGTGGTTTATGCTCGGTTGGCTACGGAGTATCACGTCGACCTCGACCGCGTTTATGCGATGGGACATTCCAACGGTGGCTCGTTCACCTACCTCCTTTGGGCAGCAAGGGCGGACAAGTTTGCCGCATTTGGTCCGAGTGGCTCGGTGGCTTCGGTTTATCGTGGCCAGTTGATACCAAAGGCAGCTTTTATCGTCTCAGGAGAACAGGATCAACTCGTACGTCCGATTGCCCAACAGCGAGGCATCAGCTATGTCAAGGAGCTCAACGGAGCCAAGGGCGATGTCAAGTTTGGGGTGCTCAAAGGTGAAAAGGCCGACCTCGGGCTCTACATTTATCCCGGGGACCACACGTATCCACAAAAGGCCAATCAACCAATGGTCGAGTTCTTTAAGTCGCATCCAAGAAAATCCAAGTAACTGCGTCCCGAGGAGTCCGCGGCTCCGCAAGTAAAATTGAGGCGCAAATGTCACTCCTCGACGTCAAGATTGGACCACGAGCTCCGGAAATTGTCAACACGATTATCGAGATCCCTCGGGGGTCGACGAACAAATACGAATTGGACAAAGAAACCGGGGTGATGAAGTTGGACCGAGTTCTCTACTCGCCGCTCTTTTATCCATTCGACTACGGCTACATTCCTCAGACGCTTTATAAAGACGGTGACCCGCTCGACGTACTCGTATTGCTAAGCCATCCCACGTTTCCCGGTTGTCTGATCGAGGCCAAGCCGATCGGGGTGCTGGAAATGACGGATGACAAGGGTCCGGATGAAAAGATCCTTTGCGTTGCTACCAAAGATCCCCGCTACGGTTACCGCGACAATATGGACCGGGTCAATCCGCACACATTAAAGGAGATCACGCACTTTTTCGAGGTGTATAAACACCTCGAGGAGAAGGACGTGGACGTGAAGAGTTGGCATGGACGCGACTTGGCGGTCGACCTTATCCAGAAGTATCGGACCGATCGCTAGCGAGAACTTTTTGCATCTTTCGATGCGGAATTCCTACTTCTACGAACTCCTCCCCGACCGTGTC
>DATFHI010000005.1:0-8480 GCA_035248525.1 Fimbriimonadaceae bacterium
TGGTCATCCCAGGGTTGCAGTGGCGCACCAACACCCAGCCGCCGGTGAGAATAATAAGCGCGGAAACGATTTCGGGAATTGGTCCGGATGCTACTCCGGCGAATTTTGTCCCCGCGGTGCCCACGATCGCGAATGCGATGAGCCCCCAATAGAGCCAAATAGCTCGGTTCAAGTCGGCCGCTCGATGGGAGACATGTCGTTCCAATCCTGCCCGACCTTGGCGTCCACTTCCACGGGGACTTCAAGTGGGAGGGCTTGTTCCATGTCTTGGCGGATCGGTTCGACCCATTCTTCTTGTCCTTGCGGCATTTCGAATACCAATTCGTCGTGCACATTGAGCAGCATGCGCATGGGTGAATCCTTGAGATGTTTGGACACGCGGATCATCGCGAGCTTCAACATGTCCGCCGCGGTTCCCTGGATGGGCGCATTCATCGCCTGCCGCTCAACCGCTTTCCGTTCCATGATCTTCGGTGAGTGAATATCCGGGAAATAGCGCCGCCTTCCAAGCAGCGTGCGCGTGAATCCCTTGGACTTGGCATCCTGCACCAAGCCATCGGTGAAGCCTTTGATCGCCGGGAACCTTTCGTTGTAGGTTTTGATCAGCTCTTTGGCTTCCGCGACGCTAAATCCACCCCCCAGCTGCTGGGCAAGGCCAAACTCGCTGACGCCATACAAAACTGCGTAGTTGAGCATCTTCGCCAGGCGGCGCTGTTCTTTGGATGCGGCTTCTTCTCCGAGTCCAAACATATGTTGGGCGGTGACGGTATGGACGTCTTCGTGACTCTCAAACGCCTCGGTGAGGGCCGGTTCTTCGCACATGTGCGCCAAGACCCTCAGTTCAATTTGCGAGTAGTCGAGGGAGAGAAGCCGATAACCGTCTTCGGCGATGAATGCCTTCCTGATCCCTCGGCCGAGTTCGGTGCGAATGGGGATGTTCTGCAAATTGGGGTCGTTGGAGCTTAGCCTGCCCGTCGCGGCGCCGATTTGGTTGTAGGTGGTGTGGATCCGTCCGTCTGGCTCGATGTATCTTTCCAAGGCGTCGGCGTAGGTGGATTTGAGCTTGGTGAGCTCTCTCCAGTTCATGATCTCGGACGCGATTTCGTACTGCGGGGCCAAGACGCTGAGTATCTCTGCCCCGGTTGCATATCCGGTTTTGGTTTTCTGTGCGCCGGGAATCTGCAGCTTGTCGAATAGGATTTCTCCAAGCTGCTTAGGGGAGCCAATGGTGAATTCCTGCCCGGCAAGTTCGTAAATGCGACCGGTAACCCGCTCGATTTCGCCTTGCAGCGTCTTGGAGAACTCTCGGAACTGCTCCCGGTTCGCGCGAATCCCTTTGCGTTCCATTTCCGTTAGGATCGGTACTAGCGGAAGCTCCACTTCATCGAAGACCTTCAACTGCTCTTCCTTTATTAATCGGTCGCGGAGCACCGGAGCGAGGAGGTAGAGAGATGCGGCCATTTCATGCGGTTTGGTTGGCGCCTGCAGGTCCAAATAGCCCTGAACCAAGTCCCGAAGGCTGTAGGAACTGCGTTGGGATTGGAGAACGAACGCAGCGAGCATGGAATCGAACCCGGGTACTCCCTCCAGCGGGGTATCCATTCTTTTGTAAGCGGACTTCGCATCGTGGATGATTGTGGTTTCCGGCCGCTCGGCAAGCAACTCGAGCGCCTGCGCCTCCGAGCACTCCAAAACCACGCCTTCTCTGGCCACGTAGGCTTTTCTTTCGGGATCATCGAACAGGTCCTTAGCCGGAGCGGAGGCAAAGTAGAGCGCGTATGGTGCTTCTTGGACAAACTCACGCAATCTAGTCACATCTCGCGCCTCCTCCAATTGCGCTTGAACGGCTTCAACTTGAACCTCCGCCATCGGCGCCGTGCGATCCGCTCCAACCAAGTACGGTCCGAGGACCTTGTCCGCCCGCTTATGGAGAGTTTTGAACTCATTCATCTCCAGCATCGCCTTGGCGGTGTTCATTTGGTCCGGGGTCAAAACGAACGGTTTGAAATCATATTCCAAGGGGACTTTCCGGTCGATCATCGCCAAGAACTTGCTCATCTTCAGGGAGTCCATCGCCGGTTCGATCTTCTTCGCATACTTAGGCGGAACTTCGGCGAATCGCTCCAGGATCGCCTCGATGGACCCGAAGGTTTGGATTAACTCCGCCGCACCCTTATCGCCGATTCCGGGAACTCCGGGGATGTTGTCGCTGGTGTCCCCTTTGATGGCCTTAAAATCCGGAACTTGATCGGGGGTTACTCCCCACCGCTCCACCACGCCTTCGGGTCGGTAGGTGACGGTATCCGTCACTCCCATGCGCATGGTCAACACGGAAACGCAGTCGTCCACAAGTTGAAGGGAGTCCAGATCGCCAGTGACTATCGTGGTGTCGTAGCCGTTCTCTTCGGCCAATCGGCTGATGGTACCAACCACGTCATCGGCTTCATAACCGGTGACTTCAACCGACGGAATTCCGAGGGCGGCGATGAGGTCGCGGGCGACCGGAAGTTGGACCTTCAACTCTTCCGCGGTTTCCCTACGGGTGCCTTTGTATTCGGAGTATTCAGCATGCCGGAAGGTCTTTCCAGGGGCATCGAGCGCCACGACGATCGCGTCGGGTCGAATGTTTTCCAAAAGCAGAAACAGCATCTGGGTGAAACCGTAGAGCGCGTTGGTGGGGCGGCCATCCGCCGTCGAGAGATACCGCGTGGCAAAGAACGCGCGATACAGGAGGCTATAGCCATCGATAATTACCAACCGCTTCCGGTCCATGTCGGTAAGTTACCGGACTAAAGGCCCGACGAGGTCATCGCTTCAGGCCCTTCTCAATTGGTTTCTTGGGTAATTCGGCTTGCTTTGGGTGGGCTCGCTAACGATGCAAACCGAGAACACATAGTGTGTATTAGGGCCGGCCAGTCCGGACTCAAACCCAGCGAGGCAACCCATGGATTGGAAATCAATTGGAGGGAATCGGATCTTCAGAATTGCAAGCGTAGCGACGTTCATCGCCAGCGCCTACCTTGCCCAACCCTATCGCATCGCGGTGATCATGGGGAATTCCATGTCTCCGACTTACCACAACCACGAAGTGGAATTGGCGACCACGGACTTAGGCACGCTAAAGCGTGGAGACGTGATTTTGGTGGATGGACCATCCGGAGTCATGGTCAAGCGGATTGCATACCTCCCTGGAGACTGGATGGAAATGCGCTATCTGGGCGATAACTGGTATCCGGTCGCCACCTTGGAGAAATTTGAAAATGTCCGTCGTCCGGACAAGGTGCCGATGACTTATGCTCGTGTTCCGGAGGGTTATGTGTACGTCCTTGGAGACAATCCCATCGTCTCGGTCGACTCCCGAACCTTGGGCGCTCTCCCAATTGCCGGTATACACGCCAAGCTGATCGATCCCAAATCTAAAGACGAATCCGATCCACTTCCCGAGATCGAACTTTAAATTTTCTGCGCTCGACGCAAGAAGGATTCCAGGCTGCGGACGTCGTATTTGGTACTACCGGGTACAATGATGTACATCCCCCGACTTTCGGGACACCGGTGCCAACCACTTCTGGCTTAGGAGATTACTTGCCTTGAGCGCAATGGTATATCGTCCACTTAGGTACGAACAGATGATGAAGGCTGCGGAAGCCTATGACGTACGCGCACGTCGAATGTTTGGCGGCATGGGAGTCTATACCGGAGAGCGGATGTTCGCTTTCTTGATCGGTGAAGAGATCGGTTTGAAGTTGTCTCCAGAAGACTTCGCCGAAGCGATGGATTTGCCAGGCGCGGGTCCCTTGCACCCCGATGCGGAATCAGAACCGATGCGCGAGTATGTGAACATGCCCAAACAGGTTCTCGATAACCTCGACCAATTTATTATGTGGGTTGAGCGGAGTGCGGGCTACGTACGCAAAAAAGCGCTTCAGGGTTAAGCCGACCCCTTCCGATCTGAGTCAAATCCGAGCGAATCGACGTCTTGGATTCAAATGTCAGCCGAACGCCCTCGCAACTGGCTCAAGCTCTCCTGCATAGGATGTGTGGGGCTCCCATGCCTTGTTCTGATCGGCTCCTACGGTTTTTTTAAGTGGCAGATTGGACGCCGCGCCGGGACCCTTTCCACAGAGATAGGCAAATTGAAGGCGTTGGGCATCCCGACCACCACGGATGAACTCTACGGGGCCGCCCCACCGATAAACCAAAACGCATATTCGGGATACATCGAACTGGGCAAGCTCATGCAGAAGGTCCAGGCCGCTGCAAGTCCGCTGGATAGGGCCACGATATCCACATTCGAAGGACATCCTTCAGATTTCGCGACTTATGAAGAAGCCTTGGTGGTGTATCGGCCGGTTTTTCAATTGGCGGATTCATTTCTGTACAAGCCGAAGTTCTATTTGAAGCGTGAACTCGACCCGACCACCCAATTTCCTGAGTACAGCAACATGCGGGAGCTCGCCAAAATCTTCTCCTCCCGAGCGACTTACTACACGATAAAGGGCGAGTATGCCAAGGCAATCCACGATATCGATCGGATCTTCAGGGTCGGCGACCATGTCCGGCAGGATCCGATCTTGATTGCGGGGCTTGTCGATACCGCGATTTCGAGTATTGCGTACGCAAACGTTCAGAGACTGCTGCCGCACCTCCAATCCGACCCAAAGAATTTGCAGTTGCTGGAGTCGGTTGTGAGTCGGCATCTTGAAGTAGCGGACATGGTAAATGAATTGCACGCGGAGTTGCTGTTCAGCCGGAAAGCAATTCAGCAGTTGCGGCGATGGAAAGATGTTTCCGGATCGCAAGCTGCGCCCGACGGATTCCAAAGAATTCTCGACAATGCAACATTGAACGATCCCAGCGTGCGGCAGATGTTTGAGGCGAAGCTTGTATCCACTTATCGCGAACTGTTTGCGACTCTTCCCAAAGACCACGAAAATTATTTAGGACAGTCGAGCGCCTTTAAGGCGATCGATGAAAAGGTCCGACGTGATAGCTCGCTGGAGAATCGGATGAACCAATTGTTGCTTCCAATCTTCAGCCAAGCTCCAATTCTGTATGCCCGAAGTCAAGCCCAAAAGCGAGTGGCATTGCTGGCGGTGCGCCTGATGCTGCTCCCTAAGGATCAACTTCCACCAAACTTATCCGCATACGGGAAATTCGGGATGGATCCGCTGACCCGTAAACCATTGGGTTACAAGAGAGCAAACGGGCAGTTTAAAGTTTGGAGTGTGGGCAGCAACCGTTTTGACGACGGCGGAACTCCGTCACGTCGAGGGCTTGGCGGGGAAAATGGAGACTATGTTTTGGGAACGATGTCCGGGCTTGAACTGGAGCCGCCCCGCCCGGTCAGACGCCCCCGACCACTTGCCGCCGGTCCACCACCCAAGCCGCCAACTTTACAATAAAGCCTAAAGACGCCGAAAACTGCACCCGACAATCCTACTAGGATGCCTTTGACTAGGGCTCCCAAACCTAAAGTAGGTTCTTAAAGATGCAGGTTGAAAACATAGAGTGTCAGATCGCTCAAGCGCAAATCGGCCATTTCTTGACCGGCAGTGGGCTCTCCGAAGAAGCCATCAAACAACTCGAGGAGCACATTGGTGCATGTCCCGATTGCAAAGCGGTATTGAACGAACGACGCTCAGAGTTGCGAGCCATGTTGACCGGCGAAAAGGCAATCGTGGATTTCGAGAAAATTGCTCGGGAGGCCACCGGTACTCAGCCAAAGAGCATCGCCACCGCACTGCGCAAGCAGTCTTTACAACAACTCCTAAGCACCCCGGCGCCAGCACCCGCAGTTGAAACCAAAGTCGAACCCGTCGCGGCCCTGCCAGTAGAAGAAATCAGTCCGGCGGCAGAGGTCCCGGAGAGTCCAACCCCGGTTGCAGCCAAAGCTCAGGCCAGCAAGTGGAAGCCGCTCGGTTATTCCTTGGCACTAGCTTTAGTCCTGGTTGGGATGAGCTTGTTTTCAAACAACATCGCCAACATTTTTGGGCCGAAGGCGAACGAGACCCTTGTCGCCTCCAATGCCCAGCTCGTCGATCATGCGCCCGCCCCTGACCTTATTCCTCAGCCCGAATCAACCCCGCCCGCAGCTGAAAAACCAGTCAATCCAAACCCCACGGCGTCAACCTCCAATGGCACGCCCGTGACGGAAGCGCCGCCGGAAGAGATCGAGTTTATGTCGCCGTCGGTGGCAGGTACGTCCCTAGGCGTGTCGTGCGGAGCCTTGGCCACCACGCAATTCGTGGTGGAAGAGACAGTGGCGCAAACTCCAGTTCCGCGGCCAATAACCCCAGTCCGAAAAGTCTCGACTCCAGTCCGCAGGACCGTGAATCGAAGGGTAACGCGCCGGCAACCGGTGCGTCGACCATTCGTCCGGAAGGCCGCCTCCAAGCCGCGCGGCATCAAGGTTTACAACCCATAAGCAGGAAATTCCCATGAAGAAAATCATCCTCTTAATCACATTAGCTTTCGCCCTGACCGCGTCATTCGCTCAGGATACGAAGTCGACCGTTTCAATCAATGCCAAAGGCGACGATGTCCGGTCGGTAATCCACGATTTGTTTAAGCAATCCGGCAAAAACTATGTCTTAAACCCGGGAGTGCGATTCGTTCTCTACCTTTCGTTGGAGAACGTTCCATTTGAAGAAGCGCTCAATCTGGTTTGCAAGAACGCCAGCTTGAAGTTCGAAATCAAAGATGGAATTTATATGGTCTCGCAGTATGTGAAGCCTGTAGAACCCAAGCCTGAACCGCCGAAAACGACGCCTGAGCCAAAGCCCAAAGTCGAGCCACCCAAAGTGGAGCCCAAACCCCGCGGAACGTTGCCCACGTCGGTGTTAAGCAAGAAGGTCACGACGCGACTTCAAAAGAAGGAGATTCGGGAAGTGATGGGGATTCTCGCCAAGCAAACGGGAGTTTCGATCACCGTCTCCGACGACGTTCCAGCATTCCGACTGGACGCATTTCTGATCAACACCAGCCTGAAATATGCTCTCGATGAGATCACCAAGGCGACCAAGCTGAAGTATCGTTTTACAAACGATCTTTCAATCGCGGTAGAGAAATAACCCATAAGGCCTTTGTCCGAACTACCGGGGGGAGTTCGGCAGAGGCCTCTCTCCTTGGTACCCTAGCCATATGGCGCACACATGGCAGGAGTTCTTTGATTCCCACGCGCCCTATTACGACCAAAACCCATTTACCGCCCACACAGTTGCAGAAGTCGATTTCTTCCTTTCTCTCTTCCCCCTGAACCCGGGCGCCTCCATTTTAGACATTGGATGCGGCACCGGTCGACATGCCCTCGAACTGAGCAAGCGCGGCTACCGGGTGACCGGAGTCGATCTATCGGAGGGCATGCTGTCGCAGGCTCGAGCCAAGGCAGATGACCTTGGACTCGACGTCGCTTTTATTCAGGCCGATGCTACGAAGCCCATCGAAATTGCGTCGGGCCCGTTCGACGCCTGCATATCGTTGTGCGAAGGTGGATTCGGACTGATTGGACAAGCCGATCATCCGGAAGAGCATGATCTCGGCATTCTTCGTAATGTGGCGAGGAATCTGGTTGAGGCCGGTCCATTCTTATTGACCGCGCTCAATGGCTATCAAGTCATTCGACAGATGACGGATGCCTTTATTCAAGAGGGCAGATTAGATCCGGCGACTATGATTTCCAATTACGAGGATCAATGGGACCTGCCAGAGGGTCCGCGGGTGGTCACAATCCGAGAGCGGCTTTTTATTCCGCCGGAGATGGTCCGCTTGCTTAAAGATGCCGGACTGCGATGTGACCGAGTGTTTGGTGGTACCGCCGGTAACTGGGGGCAAAGACCACTCAGCCTGGATGAGATCGAAGTGATGTACGTCTGCCGGAAAGACTCCAGCGTCAAGTAAGCCAGCCGCCTCTCCGAGGAAGGGATATTCGTCGGTCGGAGATGCTTGCCGACATTCCCTCGACATCCACTTTTGGCGGAGGTTTGAGGAACTCGCTTCGACGCCCATGCACCCGCAACTCTCCCCGTGGATCGAATTCGAGAAAGCTGTACAGCGGATCTCGGTAGGGATGCATGCCGTTGAACCAAAAATAGCTAGCGGAATTTAGGCACAGGCAAGGAAAGCCATACACGTTTTCCAAGCGGTCCACGTGCAAGTGCCCACAAATGCAGACGCAAACCGCACCCTTTGGATTTACGTCTCGGGCCGCCCGAAGGATGTCGAAAATGGCTTCCTGTTCATCGGGCAGCCGTTTGCCGGGCTCACCCATTCCCAACGGTTGATGAGCAACCAAAATTGTAGGTTTGCTTCCAGACTGCAATTCCCGAGCCAGCCACGCGAGTTGTTCGGGATCGGCCCAGTTGTGGGTTGCCCCCGAAGTGAAATAGTTACCGTCTGCGTACGGAATCAACTGTCCGTTTTTCTTGAAGTGGTTGAGATCCAATATGATTAGCCGAAATGAACCGAGGTCCTGGCTTTGA
>DATFHI010000006.1:0-5827 GCA_035248525.1 Fimbriimonadaceae bacterium
TCCAGTTAAAGTCCGGTTGGAATTTGATCGGCAATCCCTACAACTATCCGATTACAGTCGGGCAAATCACGGGTGTATCGGCCTCCAACCCGCAACAGAGCCGAACATGGGCACAGTTGGTGTCGCTTGGCACGGTCAACTCGTTCCTGGCGTATTGGGACGCACAGACTCAGAGCTACAAGTTCTTGCAAAAGTCTTCGGACAAGATGCTTCCGAACATCGCTTACTGGATCTTTGTGAACACCACTGCGGACCTCACCCTGAGCTTCCCGCCGGTCTTCGAACCTGGGCTTCCTGGTTCTAGCCGTGCCGCGGACGATTGGACCCAAAGCGATAAGCAATGGAGACTACAACTGGTCGCCCGAACGGATAAATCCATCGACGATCAGAACTTCATTGGAGTCGCCGCAAGCACCGACATGGCAAATAGCTTCCGAATGATGGAGCCACCCATGTCGCCAACGCAGGAGATCGCCGTATCGGTCGATGGCATGCTCAACGGACAAGCGACGCGATTGGCCCAAAGCCTGAGCGATCGAACCGGACGCCAAGAGTTCAAGGTCTTCGTCCAATCCACCAAGGATGGCGAAGTGAACTTGACCTGGCCGAACATGAGCACCGTTCCCAAGAACGTGCGGTTCCGGTTGACGGACGTGGCGGCAAGCACCAGCCGAGACATGCGAGGAACTTCGGGCTACACCTTCGCCGCGAAGGCAGGTGAGACTCGAGAATTCCGCGTTCAAATCGAGCTTGGAACTGCGGGTCGAATGGTAATCGGCAATGTAGTCGTCAACCGCACAAACGGCGGACGCGCAACCGGCGGCCCATTCCAAATCAACTACACCCTTTCGTCCTCGGCAACGACGACGATTCGCATCCTCGGAACCAACGGTCGAGAAGTGTTCACGGTAACCCGTGGCCGCGCCGACAATGTCGGCGAGAATACCGCCGTCTGGAATCTCAAGGATAATGCCAATCGATCAGTCGCTCCGGGAACCTACCGGGTCGAAATCATTGCAACAACTCCAGAGGGCGACAACGTCCGACGGATTGTTCCGATCAACGTCATCCGATAACTCGGATGACCCGCGAAGGGAGTCCACACTGGGCTCCTTTCGCACTTACCGGGACCTCCAACCCGTCTAGTTTTTAGCAAATGAAGAGCTTGTCCCTTTTCGCAATCCTCGCCGTGGCCTTTGTTGTGCCCATGGCAAGGGCAGATCTGGGACAGATCAGAAACATTAGCGCATTCCCCACCATGAGCGTGGCGGACGCGCGCAGTACGGTCACCATCACCGCCATTATTGTGAATAGCAAGGGAAGTCCGGTTCCAGATGGCACCCAAGTAAATTTCTCAACGACCCTAGGCACCTTCCGAAACGAGGTTGTGAATACCCAAGGTGGTCGAGCCCAGGCGATATTAGTAGCTGGTGGAGTGCCCGGAACAGCCATCATCACTGTCCGAACTCCTGGATCCGCTCCCGCCACATACGAATTTGAATTTCTCAGCGACCGAGCGCTGCTCTCCAGCGCAAAGGAGTACGTTGAGATTGTCGCGCCGGGCTACATGAGCTTCAGCATGGACGAGAAGATCATCGGGGCGGCGGGACCGAATCGCGGAGTCCATATTCGCTATCGCGACGTCGACATCAGCGCCGACGACATGCAACTCAATATTCCCACTTATGAGTTGCGACTTAAGAAAGCAAAAGTCAAGTTCGGTTCCATCGACCACGAGTTCGACGAATGCTATATCAAGCTCAACCAACGACGAGGTTTCGGCACGGCGACATATCAAGGCTTGACGCCAGTGTCTTTGAAGGGGATGGGCCGCGCCTTCGCATTCGTGAATGAGACTCGCCCACGGTACGGCTTGGTTGAATTTAATTCCAGCGGAGTCAAGCCCTACACGAAGAAAGGATCGCCGGCCAACTTCACCTTCATGGACCTGAGCGATTCGATGTCGATGGTTTCCGCTAAGAAGGCGGTCGTCTTTCCTCGAAAGGAAATTCAATTTCAAAAGGCCGAGGTCATCGTCGGGGGCGTGAAAGTGATGAAAATGCCCCTGTATTCGGTTAGTTTGTCAAGCGGATCAACATTGGTAACCGACCAGATCGTCAACGTGAACGACAATCAGTTGGCGATCGACTATCCGTACTATCTTTCGCTCAAACCAGGTGAAACGAGCGCGCTTCGGTTGCGCACCGGCCAACGCTACGGCAGATCGTCCACGGCTTCTCGTGGCATTTTCCTCGATTACGAGCTGAACTGGAACCGAGGCGATGAAATGGATGGTGGCCTGGTGGTCAGCAATCTGGCACGCAACGATTGGAGCATTGGCGTACGGCAGTACTATCGAATTGACTCCCGCTCCACCGCCTCCGCTTTCTTGGAAATGCCAAGCGGAAAAACGCTATTCGGAAACGCATCCTACTCCCGCGACCTGGATGGCTGGAACCTGGGGTTCTACGCCAATGCCACTCAAGCGCTTCGCGGCCTCAGTACCAACAACCAGAATTATTCGCTGAACCTGGAGCGCGACCCGGTAAAACTGGGCGATTTACCGTTTAAGCTTTATTACGGCATCTCTGCGGACTACAAGTATTCGTTCGTCCCTGAGACTAAGCTTTCAAATGGAACCGTCGTTCCTTCCCGGCTCACTAGCCAGCAGGGCGTAGGCGTGCATCTTCGAACTCAGTTGAATCCGACTCGATTGGATGCGAACACCATGCTGAACGCTTCCCTCGAGGTTAGACACGACCAAGGACGAAACCAGGCGGACGGATTAACATTGCTCGGCACCGCCAGCGTTTCTAAGCAGATCGGCAACGCTCTGTCGTTGGTGGCTACCTACGACTACACCCAAAATCCGTTCGACAGCCAACTCCTTGGTCAGCACAAGCTAAGTCTGCAGGCGCACTACTATGCAGGGCGGACCCAGTTCACATTCTTCGGAAGCAAAGCGCTGGACATAGACCAATTCAGCTATTACGGCGATGCCAGCTACCGGCTTAGCGGGTTGTGGCGACTGATGGGATCCTACACGTTCGACCGGTTCCAAAACGTGTCCTATCTGGACTACACATCGACCATCGCCTATCGGTTGGGCATCCGCGAATTTGGATTGACTTGGTCTCACCGGACGAAACGATTTGGCATCCAGGTTTTCGGTGCGAGCTTTAATTAGCGCCCTTTGCCTGGCCGCAATCTTGTGCCAATCCATTGCTGATGGATTCGGCCGCTTTGGATATCGCGAGCTTCCACAGATACCGGGATTTGTGATCGACTACCGAGGTTTCGCCTCCAATTCCCCAAGCGCTGATAGGATCGATTTCACTTCTCCCGCCCGCCAGTGGAAGGCGGCATCCACCGACCAATTTGGCCAAGTTGCCTTGCTGAATTCCCAAGCGCTTGGACCGCAAAAGGTCAAATACAACCTATGGCAACCGGGATTCGCCCTCTACTTCGAAAAGGGGATGCGCTTCACCCTGAAGTCCACCGGCTGTCCATATCTCACCTGGGGACAGGGAACAGTTGGAGAAGGGGTCCCGACTCCGGACACTGCCTGGGTTCTAATTTCATTCCGTACCGCTCAGCCTCCGATCCTGATGTGCCTGGAAAAGAGCACCGCCAGCTTCCAATGTTCAGGGAAGGCGGGCAATTGGTCGCTACGGACCGAAACGCCATTCGCCGGTTGGGTGCGAATTATCCAACCGATCGGCACCAGCGCGGTTGCCGCCAATAGCGCGACCGCACTCGGCAAGTTGACGAAGCGAGTCTTCGAGAACATTGCCATCTGGACTCAGGAAGCGCCAACTGTTACGGGCCTGGAAGTAAAGGGCGATGCCACATCAGTGGAAGCGACTTGGACATTCGACCGGCCAGGCGCAATCGTTCCAATCGGAGCGGCCCTTGCTAACGTTGGTGGCTACCCGATCCGCATCCAATCCAAAATCCATAGATTGTCGGATTGGAACGAGGAAGGGCCGATTGCAGTATGCGAAGAGCCAACGCTCAAAATAAGATTCCCTGTGCGCCGAATCCCCCTTGGCAGAAGTTTGACCCTAGGTAAACGATCGGTGCCCGCTTTGGGCACGGTCTCGCCAATCGACATTCCGTCCGTGGCGGAATTGGGTTTGGAGAATCTGCTCGCAGACCGCGACGCCACCGCTCTCAAATCTGCGGAAGAGACGTTAGCCGCCTATCTGGAGGATACGGTATATGTCAAGGAACCGATTACGGGTCAGCAGATGCCGTACGCGGCTACCGGGGCAGGATTAGACTTGGCCGCTTGCCACGCGTTCCTGATGCAGACGACAACGATTTCGAATCAATCGACATCGGAAGCCAACTCCCTGATGACATCCGTTTCGTGGAGACGCGATGCTTATTCTTGGTCCTTGCCGATCGAGGACAGATTGGTTGCTCGTCGGGCCGCCGCGTTGGCCTCGATTGCCGGCTTCCTTTGCCCGGAGAACGAGCGAAGACTAGAGGGCGCGATGTTTGAGGCGGGACTGGCTGCGGAGCGCGGATTGGGAATTTTACGGGCACGCAAAGAGGGGAAACCAGAACCCAAGCTTATCGAGCCGATGGATGGTTTTCGTCGGTTCGCTTACTTCCGAGATGTCAAGGTGGCGGATGAAGACGCGTTTGCGAAGTCCATTCTGAGCGAGATACGGGTATTTGGGGACGCCTCGGTTTCGGCGGAAAGGCAAGGTGAGGCGACGGCAATCAGTTGGACAGCCGCCGACACCAACGCCCACCAAATCGTTTTTGCATCCGCATATCCGATCGACTTTGAGCTCGGAAATATGAATAAGCTGGATGTGGAACGGGCGCTCGGCCTTACCCAAGTGCGATTTGTGGCGAATCAGCCCGGTTTATGTACCGCGTTTCTTCGTCGACCGGAGTGGGCCAAAGATTTGCCAGTGTCGGTGCCTACACCGCGCTATGAAGAGCCTCTGAAGTAGGGTTATCCACGTTGTAGTGCAACCCAACGTTCTCCTTTCTGGCAATCGCCTGGCTGATTACGATTTCCGCTGCATCGAGTAGATTTTTCGTTTCCAAGGGATGCGTAGAGAACGGAGCGCTGGGCAGGGATTCGTACTCCGATTGCAGCTCTTTGACTTGGGCTCGCGCTCGCGCCAATCCGGCATTGGAGCGGACAATGCCAACATCCGCCGTCATAGTCTTCTGCAAATTGCGTCGAATTCGGATCGATTCAGCCTCGGCAATGACCTTGCTTGGGGCCAAGGCGAGTGAGGTCGCGACGACAGGCGAACCGTCGGCAACTTGGGCGGCCGCGCTGGCGAACACCAACGCCTCCAGCAAGGAATTGCTTGCGAGTCGGTTTGCGCCGTGCACTCCAGTGCAGGTTACTTCTCCAGCGGCAAAGAGCCCAGGAACCGTTGTTTGTCCATCCAAATCTGTAGCAACTCCACCGCAGGAATAGTGCTGGGCGGGGACTACCGGAATCCAATCTTTCTCCATTTCAAGGTCGATTGTCCTGAGCCGCTCCCAGATCGTAGGAAATTCATGTTGAATGACTTCGGCCTTTTCGTGCGTGATATCCAGATACACGCACCAAGTCTGAAGCCTCTTCATTTCGGCTTCGATCGACCGGGCCACGATATCGCGCGGGGCAAGCTCCAGACGATGGTCGTAGTCATACATAAATCGCCGCCCCAGATGGTTTCGAAGGGTGCCTCCCGCGCCTCGAACTGCTTCGGTAATCAAGAACGACCGCATTTGGGGGTGATATAGCGTCGTGGGATGGAATTGCATGAACTCCATGTTCTCGACTTTCGCGCCAACTTGCTTCGCCAAG
>DATFHI010000007.1:0-14842 GCA_035248525.1 Fimbriimonadaceae bacterium
TTTGGTACCGAGTCGGCTCGAAAGATGAAATGGAGCGGCGCAGCGGTTTTGCCCACTTGTTCGAGCACCTGATGTTCATGGGGACCGAGAGGGTGCCCAACGGCAAGTTCGACGACTTGATGGAGAAATACGGGGGCGGCAATAACGCGTCCACTACGGAAGACCGCACCAATTACTACGAATCGGGTCCCTCCCAACTACTGCCAACCTTCTTATGGCTAGAAGCCGACCGTCTCAGCAGCCTGTCGAAGGCGATGGACCAAAAGAAGCTGGATCTTCAACGCGAAGTAGTCAAAAACGAGCGTCGGGAAGGGGTGGATAACGCGCCTTACGGGAAAGCCTACGATGCGATTCCAGGATTGATGTATCCCAAAGGACATCCATACGCCACTAGCGTTATCGGCTCGATGGAGGACTTGGGCACCGGCACGGTCCAAAACGTGAAGGACTTCTTCGACACGTATTACGTGACCAACAACGCCAGCATGGTAATTGCCGGGGATTTTGATCCCAAGACGACCAAGGCGCTGGTTCAAAAGTATTTCGGCTCTATTCCCCGCGGGAACGACATCGTTCGAAAGCCGATTCCGCCGGTTGGATTAAAGGGCGAGAAGAGGGTGACCATGGTCGACAAAGTCCAAGCGGGCAAAGTCGTTATGGTTTGGCATAGTCCGGCGGCATATAAGCCAGGGGACGTCGATCTCCGACTCGCCGGGAGTCTACTGTCGGGCGGTTATACGAGTCCGCTTTATCAGACCTTGGTAGTGCAAAAAGAGTTGGCGTCGGACGTATCCGCTTACCAAGCTTCCCGGCTCTTGGGATCAAACTTCTTTATCGATGCGACCGCTCGGGAAGGGGTTTCATTAGAAAGGATCGAGAAAGAGATCGATGCGGTGCTGGCCAACTTCAAAAAGAAGGGTCCAACCAAGACGGAACTCGATCGCCAGTTAGCGCAAATCTCCTTTCACTCGATCGACGAACTGCAATCCCTAACGCAAGTTGCGGACCGGCTTAACGAATTCCAGTTTTATTTCGGTAAGCCAAACTCCTTTGCCAAGGAGAAGGCGATGTACTTCGCGGCGACTCCAGCGAGCATTCAAAAGGCGGTGACCGCGAACCTTGATCCTGGAAAGCGGCTTATTCTCAAAGTCGTACCGGAGGGCAATCCGCCCACTCAAGACCCTCTGCAAACTCAGCCCACCGTTGGGGCAACCAAGACGGCGGTCTTTCCACTACCTACTGAATTCACTTTGAAGAATGGTTTGCGGGTTGCTTATTGGCAGAAGTCCGATCTGCCTCTGACCATCGCCACCATGCGGTTCATCAAGGGCGCCGCGCAAGATCCTGCCAGCAAAGCCGGTCTCAGTGATCTCGTGGCGGACATGCTGGACGAGAGCGCCGGCAACCGCAATGCCGACGCGTTCTCCGATGCGCTGGATCAGCTTGGGGCGCAACTATCCATCAACGCCGACCAATTGGGCACGAGCATTACCTTGATGAGCCTAACCGACAAATTCCCGGCGGCTCTGAACCTGATGGCGGACGCAGCGCTCCGACCCAAACTGGCGGCATCTGATTGGGAGCGAGTCAAGTCACTCCGTCTCGAATCGCTGGCGACGGAGGACGACGATCCCTCTACGGTCGCCCGAAAAGTCGCCTCGCGCGAATTCTTTGGCAAGTCGCATCCCTATTCCCGCCCGGTTCAGGGGACCGCGGAAACGGTTAAAGCGCTTGGACTTACCGACATCAAGAACGGTTATGCAAAGTTGAAGGGCAGCGGAGTCCGGATTTTTGCGAGTGGAAACCTACCGGCAAAGCAGATGCAGGCAATGTTAGAAAAGGCGTTCGGGGGAATGAAGCTAACCGCAACTTCCGCAAGCGCCGCAATTCCAGCCATTTCGATGCAGCCCAAAAGGCTTCTGATCGTCGACAAGCCGGGCGCCGTCCAAACCGTAATCCGCATTCAGAGCCCAACGGAAAGTTTTGATTCACCGGATCGCCATGCCTTAACTGAACTCGGCGTCGCAATGGGTGGCAGTTTCACCTCGCGTTTAAATCGAAACCTGCGGGAGGACAAGGGTTACACCTACGGAATCGGAATGAACTTCGCGTTCTCGAAACCGGTCAGCTACACGTTGATATCCGCTTCTGTTCGATCGGACGTTACCGGCGCGTCGCTCAAGGAGATTTTGAAGGAGCTGGATAAGGCCGCTACGGGAGACTTAACCGCAGATGAGTTGGATAAGTCCAAAAGCACCTTTCGGGTGGAGAGCATTCAGGCGATCGGAACCCGCCAGGGACTTGTCGGAGATGCGCTCACCTATGCCCAAAACGGCATTACCTTCAAATCCGTGGATGCCGAATTGAAGCGATTTGAGTCTGTAACCCAACAGGACCTGAACCGGCTCGCCGCATCCGCCTTGCGGCTTGACCACGCGGTTATTGTGCTGGTTGGAGACAAGAATCAAATCCTGCCCCAATTGGAGGGGTTGGGTTTGCCGAATCCCGAAATTGTAAGGTCCTAGCCTGCGCAATGTACGTTCCCAACTACATTCCCGATCCCATCGAGATTCCGAACAACGTCACGGACGAACCGTATCTCGTCCGTCTGGGGTTCGTGAAGCGGGTTGCGGCGATGCACTTCGTCAGCCTTTTGGTCGTGGCGACCATCGCATACGGGCCAGTGGAGTTACCGTCGACGGTTTCGTGGATCCCGTTGGCGCTGATGGTGGTGGGTTTGGCGGTGGTTCGGGTTTTGCTCAGGCGAGGCCCGAGGGAACCCAAAGTCTCGTCGTGGTTACTTTTGCCACTCCTCGTTAGCGTAGGCTTGGCGCTCCATCCGGTCCAAACGGCGGGCTGGCCGATTTGGACGGTGCTCTTGGGTCCAGGATTTGCCCTCATCTACGCGATTCTCTGTGGACGCGACTTCAGCTTCCTGGGACAGTATTTGCTGTCTTTGATTGCATCGAGCACGGCAATTGCGATCCTCCTTGTGGCGGCGCCGGCTACGGTTGCCGATGCCCGTTTCGCATTGCTGGCCAATGCGGGATATCTGACTTACTGGGTTTACGATTTGGCATCGCTGTTAGCTCGTCGAAGGTTGGGCGAGGAGTGGGCCGGAGTCGTCGATCTTTATCGCGACGTACTGAACATATTTGGCTACATCGTTCGTTGTGTAGGACATTGGCGGAAACATCGCATATGGATTCTTCCCAGGTAAGGGCGGTTTGATACAATACATGTCCATGGAAGAGGCGCCGTTCTGCTTGCCGTAATTAGCATTCTGCTCGTTCTGGGCACCATGTTCTTTGTGGCGGCTGAATACGGGATGGTAAGCGCCAGGAAATCCCGGATCGACGCCCTGGCAAGGAAAGGCAACCGAGCGGCCAAAGCCCTTTCTCCCGCCTTGGACGATGTTTCCCCATTTGTGGCGGCGTCCCAGGTGGCGATCACCATGATCGGGATCGGCGTTGGCACCGTTACCGAACCCTTCGTGACCGAAATGCTGGTCGACTGGTTTGGCAACGCCATTCCTCACACTGTCAGCTTCCTCATCAGCTTTCTGTGCGTGACGTTTGTGCTGGTGGTGGTTGGAGAACTCGTTCCCAAGTACCTGGTGCTGGGATCCCCGGAGAAGGTCGCACTGCTGACATTCCGCCCAATGCTCGCGTTCGTGACGGTACTCAAGCCGCTGATTTGGCTGGTGCAAAAGGCGGCAGCCCTTGTCCTTCGGTTATTTGGGCGAAGCATGAAGACCGGCGACGCAGGCATTGCGCGGGAAGAGCTCATGATGCTGATCCAATCCGGTGGGGCCGAAGGGACCTTGGACAAGCTTCATGCGGAGATGGTGACCAAAGCGCTGAAGTTGGACGTGCTCGATGCGCGAGACATCATGGTCCATCGCCTGGATATCAAGTGGGTCGACGTTCGCCTCGATAAAGATGCCCTGCTCGAGCGACTTTCCATAATTCCCTTCACCAGACTCCCCGTGTGCCGGGGCGATATCGACGACATGGTCGGCATTGCGTACCTCCATGACGTCGTCAAGAACCTTTCCCGCAAAGATTTTCAACTGGAAAAGCTGCTGAGACCGCTCGTCGCGATACCGGAAAACCTCACGATGGAGAAGATCGTGGCCACCATGCGAGATCAAAAGACGCAGATCCTGATCGTCATGGACGAATATGGCGGCACCAGCGGACTAATCACCCTTGAGGACGTGGTGGAAGAGGTCTTTGGCGAATTAGAAGACACTTTGGAAAGCGAGCGGCCGCCCATTGAACTCTTTCAGGGGGGAAGAGTTTCCGCCAAGTCGGACGTACGGCTAGATGAACTTGTGGATTATCTGCACCTGCCCATCGAAACCGGCGAAAACACCGACACATTGGCGCAGATCATCGTCGACGCTCTGGATCGAATCCCTCGGCCGGGGGACTCGATCGAGTCCATTTTGGGAACGGTTCGGGTGGAGAATATGGCACGCCGCCGCATTACTAGGGTCTCGATCCAGTTAAGGCCCGAGCTCGTCAATGCAGCAGCGTCCGATTAGCAATTATTTCTTTCGGCGTCGCAAAAGCGCGAGCACGCCAGATCCCAGCGCAGTCATGGTCGCCGGTGCAGGACGATCGAGGCTAAATAAGGATCGCGGGCAAGGATGGAATCCGTGGCCAATTTGACGACTTGGTTAACCTTTCTACCCATTTACGAGCACGTCGTGCCGGATGTCTTCAATCCTTTGCTCGAAGTGCTGGCGAAATAAGTTTCGTTCGGACATGTAGATTTCCGCAAGGACAAATGGTCCCCTTCGCCCGTCTCAACTTATCGTAAACTTGCCGATTCGGAACACGATGACCAGCGACGACCCGAAAGTTCGTACCGCGGGTGAGCAACGAGGCCCATCTTCGTTTCGTCGGCTCAAAGCCGAATTGCGCCCCTTCGCGGGACTCTTTTCGCAGTGTTCTACGCTGACGATCCTTCAATCGGCATTTGCCTTCGTGCCGCCACTCATTCTGGGCGACATTGTGAACCGCCTGCAGAAGGGCCAACACGTGAATGCCGGGCTGTACCTCGGATTCGTGGTGGCCTTTGCCTTGGTACAAGGCCTTCTGGGATACCTGCTGGGAATCCGGACATCCTTGCTGGGCCAACGCTTTTTGCTTCTGATGCGAGAGCGCTTGTATCGGCATATGCAGAGCCTGCCGCTTGCCTACTTTGAAAAGAATCAGACGGGAAAATTGGTGAGCTACGTCATCAATGACGCGGGAACGGTCAACAACCTGATAACAGGCAACCTAAATACCCTGGTTTCGGGTGGAGTGCAGCTCCTGATCGTGGTCGTCGTTCTGTTCTCGATCGATTGGCGTCTAGCTCTCCTCGCTCTGAGTCCGGTTCCTTTGTATATCGTCAATTTCCGCCGCTTCCTCAAACCGCTTCAAACCACCAGCGAGGACATCCGGTCACGGCGGGACACGATGTTCGGAGTGATGCAGGAGCGGCTTTCCGGCGTTCAAGTTGTCAAGAGTTTCGGTCAAGAAAGGCGGGAAGCGCGCGGATTCATGACGATAACGCGCGGACTTATGGGGTTGAACGTGCGCCAAGGGAGCCTGGGCGGTGGGCTCTGGACTTCCGCGGACGCACTCTGCGGAATTGGGCAGGCGCTGGTGCTGGGCTATGGGAGTCTGTTGTGCCTTCGAGGTGAGCTTGGCGCGGGAACGCTGGTCATGTTCCTCATGTATTCCGTCACCTATGTTTACGGTCCGATCATTCAGTTCCTCGTTGCTATCGACCCCATTGCCAGAGCCCAGAACGCCCTCTCCCGAATTTTCCGAACGCTCGATCTCACGAACGGGATTATTGATAGACCTGGCGCGCCGGCGATGCCCCCCATCCATGGCGACGTCCGCTTCGAGGGTGTTTGGTTTGAATATGAACCTGCGCAACCTGTAATTCGAGGACTGTCTCTTGAAGCGAAGGCTGGCCAGACGGTGGCGCTGATCGGTTACAGCGGAAGTGGAAAGACGACGCTCACCAGTCTGCTTCTCCGCCACTACGATCCTCAACGTGGTCAGATCACCATCGACGGCCACGACTTGCGGGATATCCAACTCCTCAGCTACCGCTCGCAGGTTGGAGTTGTGGCTCAGGAAAGCATTTTGTTCAACACGAGCGTGCTGGAGAACATCCGCTATGGACGTCCAACCGCTACCGAGGAAGAAGTCGCCGCTGCCGCTCAAGCTGCACATGTGCACAAAGCGATCTTGGCTTTGCCGGACGGCTACCAGACGAAGATCGGAGAGGACGGCGTCAAATTGTCGGTCGGCGAAAAGCAAAGAATCGCCATTGCAAGGGCGCTGTTGGCCGACCCCAGGATTTTGATTCTTGATGAAGCGACGAGTTCCCTGGACAGCCAGACGGAAGCTCATTTGCAGGATGCTCTGGATAACTTGATGGTTGGGCGGACCAGCTTTGTCGTCGCCCACCGTTTATCCACGATCGTGAAGGCCGATCAGATTGTCGTGATGGAACACGGCGAAATCTTGGAAAAGGGGACACACGAACAACTTCTTGCCAAGCGCGGCACCTACTACAATCTCTACCAAAAGCAGTTCAGCGTAGCGTTGGATCCCACGGTCAATCCGATCGCCGAAGCAGGATAAGCAGACTGGGCGCGCCAAGAATCGCGGTTACCACTCCAACCGGAAGACTCGTGGCCAACATGTCCTTGCCCGCAATTGTCTGGCTGAGCCACGGAATGCCTCGTTGGGCAATGACGTCGGAGGCCAAGAGCAGTCCACTACCTACAAGCAAAGAGCCGGGAAGCGACCACCGCCAATCGATCCCGAGAATTTTGCGAGCGATGTGCGGCGCAACCAATCCAAGAAAAGCGATGGCTCCAACGGTTCCGACTGCAGCTGCGGCCATTGCCGTCCCGATGATCAAAATGCGCCATTTGAGTCGATTAGGGTCAATCCCCAATCGCTGGGCAGTGTCTGCACCTACGGCAAATACATTTAGCCGACGGCTTTCGCGGTAGAGCAAAACGCTGCCCACAATAAGCAGGACGGCGAGCAGGCCGACTCGCTCCATAAATTGAGGGCTCGTCGAACCCAGAAGCCAGTTCATCAGCCGATTGGAGTCGGCGCCGCTTAACAAGATGACCAAGCTTAAGATGGCCGACAATAGGCTAGAAACCACCACCCCGGCAAGCAGGATCGTGGTTGGATCTGACCCGGAGCGACGTTTCGACAGCCCAAACACAAGTAGCAACGAACCAAGCCCACCAAAGAATCCGAACAGCGGAGTTCCAAGATAGGAAAGCAGGACATCCATTCCCATCCATTGGGCGAGTGCACCACCCAATGCCGCGCCCGAGCTGACCCCGATAGTAAACGGCTCCACCAGCGGATTTCGAAATAGCGCCTGGAATGCAGATCCAACGATCCCTAAAATCCCCCCGGCGAGGAGACAGTAAAGCGCTTTGGGAAGTCTAACTGCCCACACCACATCATTGGCGGGGGACTGAGGACCCGGTCCGGCAAACAGTTCTTGGACTACCCGCCATGGTGACACGAAGTCCGTGCTGCCAAGGCCCAAATGCAGCAGGAAAACCACAATGGAAATTGCTCCGATCCAGGCGAGCCGGACGCCCGGATTTGCCCGCTTGGAGGTGCTTTCCACGGGTGTGAGTATAGCTGAGGGGATATACTCCAACCAGTGAACACGATCAGCTTGTCGAGCCGTGTGAGCGCACTGAAGCCCTCTCCTACGCTTAGTATTACTGCCAAAGCCAACGCCATGAAGGCCGAGGGAGTCGACATCGTTTCCTTTGCCGCGGGGGAGCCCGATTTCAATACTCCGGAACCGATCTGCGAAGCCGCGATCGAAGCTATTCGAAGCGGATTTACAAAGTACACCCCCACGTCCGGAATCAACGACCTCAAGGACGCGATCGTCGCCAAGCTCGCCCGAGAGAACAATATTCAAGTCGCCCGCGATCAAATCGTGATTTCATGTGGAGCCAAACACTCCATTTACAACACCATGGTCGCGCTGCTCGACCCGGGAGATGAGGTCATTCTCATCGCGCCTTACTGGATGACTTACGCAGATCAAGTCCGACTGGCCGGGGGCGTGCCGGTGGTGGTGCACACCTCCGCCGAAAACGACTTCGCGCCGGATGTCGACCAACTTAAGTCCGCAATTTCTAATCGCACCAAAGCAATCCTCATCAACAGTCCCTGCAACCCAACCGGAGCCGTTCTCCCGCGCCAAACGCTGAAAGAGATCGCCACGCTCGCCTTGCGGCACAACTTGTGGGTGGTGGCTGACGAAATTTACGAACGGCTGATCTATGGCGACACCCATCAAAGCATTGCGGCGTTGGGGAGCGAGATTGCAGAACAGACCATTACGGTGGGAGGTTGCAGCAAATCGTATGCGATGACCGGCTGGCGGATCGGGTTTGCGGCGGCGCCCCTTCCGGTGGCGAAGGCAATGTCCAACTTCCAGGATCAGGTGACCAGCAATCCAAACTCATTTGCTCAAAAAGGAGCCGTGGCCGCGTTCAACCTTCCCTCGGCGGCAGTGGAATCGATGCGGGTGGAGTTTGAGGCACGCCGGGACCTGATCGTGAATTTGCTCCGGCAAATACCCAATCTCAAAGTCCGCGAACCGAAGGGCGCCTTTTACGTCTTTCCCGACGTGTCCCACTATTTAGAGGGCGAAATCGAATCGGACATGGACTTGGCAACCTATTTGCTGGAACATGCCCAAGTGGCGACCGTGCCAGGTTCGGTATTTGAAGGAAAGAGCCATTTGCGCCTAAGTTATGCTGCAAGCCGGGAGAACATACAGCGAGGAGTTGCGCGCATCGCCGATGCGCTTCAAAAGCTAGCCTAGATGATCCCCAAGCCGATCCCTTTGCGCAATGAAGAGGTGTTTCGCCTCGCCATGCGCCATAGATCGGCGGCGGCAAACTCTGTGACTGACAGCTACGAGCGGTTGGAGTTCTTCGGCGACTCCGTATTGGGCTTGATCATCGCCCAATATCTTTACGAACACCACCCAAACTGGGATCAGGGGATGTTGTCCAAGGCGAAATCCAGCGTTGTGCAGGAGGGCCCGTTGGCGATGACCGCACTGCGACTCGGTTTGGATGAGTATATCGAGCTCAGCTCTAGCGAAGAGGCCGCCGGAGGAAAGACGCGACCCTCAATCCTCGCGGATGTCTTTGAGGCGGTCATTGGGGGCATCTACCTGGAGTCCGGCTTGGAGGTCGCCAGGTGGTTTGTTCTGGAGCAATTGCACGAATTCATCGCTCAAATCTCGGGCGGGAATGTCTCTCCGAACGACTTCAAGTCCAAATTACAAGAAGTCGCCCAGGCAATTTGGCGTAAAACCCCGAACTACCGGATCGTCAGGGAGTATGGAGTTTCGCACGAGAAACGGTTTAACGTCCAAGTCTTGTTTGATGACGAAGTGATGGGCGAGGGCTCTGGTCGGTCCAAAAAAGAGGCCGAACAAGCTGCCGCCAGTGATGCATTGGAATTAATCGAGAGGGCTCGAAGGGCCAGAGAAATGGCCCATGATCCGTTCGATGAATAAGTTTGGAACGAATTTTGCGTTCCTTTAGTCAATTGACACGTCGGAGCGAATTGCTCCGCAATGAACAGGAGAATAAAATTGTTTTGGAGAGTCGCGGGCTTGATTTGCCTACTGTCGATGCTCGTGGCATCTGCAGTAGCAAGGCCTGATTTAAATGCTTTTTTGAATCAAAAGGCAACCACTACTGCCCAGTTGGTTGCACAGGTGAAACGTGATCCTGAGGTCATGGATCGCTATATGCGGCACTACGGCATGAGCCGCGAAGAGGTCATTGCTTTTCTCTCCAGCCTGCATCCCGACAAAATCCGCGAGACCGGCATCTACACCGTTTACAGCGTTCCCGAAGGGGGGCGGATCAAAATGCATTTGCAGCAACTCAAGGCCGGCGAACTTGTTTTTGCCAAGCCGAGCGGCGAACCCGAATTGCTTTTGAAATGCGGCAATCCGCTGACCCTGGGGCCCAAGCAACTGCTTGCCTACAACAAGACTCCGGTCACAGATGTGTTTTCGGTTACCGAAGAGCAACCGGTAGAGATCGTGACAGAGATCGATACGGAAGTGCTGCCGCTGTCGGAACTGCAACCCGTCAGCCCGGTTTACACATTTCCAGAAATCGAGCAGAATCCGATCCCGTTGCCTCCCATACCCCTCGGATTCAATCCGTTGCCATTGGCACTCGGCGGTTTGCTGTTCGTGGACAATGGTGGTAGCAACAACCCACCGCCGCCGCCTCCGCCTCCCGTTGTTCCCGAGCCGGCAACGATTGCGGCGATGGGATTGGGACTAGCTTACGTTGGTTGGCGCAAGAAGCGAAAAGCGGCTTAGCCAACTACTTCCAGACTGCTCGCCGGCTCTTCGTTGAAGCTATAACATTTGCCTGAGCGAAGGGCCACGATGTTTTCAATCCGGACCCCGAACTCGCCGGGGAGATAGATTCCGGGTTCGACGCTGAAGCAGTTGCCCTCTTCGAGCACGAAGTCGGAGCCGGGGGTGATGTTCGGATATTCATGCCCCTTCATCCCGATCCCGTGCCCGGTGCGGTGGATGAAGTACTTTCCATATCCGGCATCTTCGATTACTTTGCGGGCCGCCGCATCCACATCACCTGACGTCACTCCAGGTTTCGCCAACTCCCGCGCCGCCATGTGGGCGTGCCAGACTACGTCATAGACCTGCTTCGACTTCTCACTCGCTTCGCCGATCGCCACCACGCGCGTAATGTCGCTTTGATATCCCTGGTAGTCGCAACCGAAGTCGAGGATCACCACGTCCCCTCGATTCAGCTTGGTGTCGTCGTTCAGGTGATGCGGCTCGGCGCCATTGGGTCCCGCGGCGACGATGCAAAAAGTCGGCCGGCCGCCTAATTCGGACATCGCGGAGGAAAGCATTTCCCCCACTTCCATTTCGGTTTGTCCTTCGCGAATCTTGGGTTTGACCATCCGGTAAGCCTCATCCGCGATATCGGCCGCGCGCTGCATGCGCTCCAATTCGGAGCTGTCTTTTCTCCGCGCCAACTGGGAGAGAAAGGGATCGCCCGGTTTGAAAAGCGCCGCCGCCAGCCTGTCCTGTAGAGCCAAAAGGATGTCAGAGCGCATTTCATTGTCGACGCCGATAATGCCGGACTTGAGGTTCCAATCATCGGCAAGCTCACCGATGTGGACCATCGGGTCCTCGCCGTCTTCCCAACTGCGGATGTCCTCGATGCCGATCCTTCGGGCTTGGTTAACACTCAAGCCCGGGCAAATCAAGCGGGACTGACCCGACTGGTTAACTGCTAGGAGCAAGAGTCGCTCATGGCCATCTTCGAACAAGCCCGAAAGGTAACCCATGGAAGTCGGGGTGCAAGCGAGGTAGCAGTCGATTCCCTCTTGCTGCAAAACTTGGCCGAGTCGAGTCAGGCGGTCCGTCATAGGGAGATTCTACTCAGCGGTATAATTGTTCGGCTTCGCTGGCGGATCGTCTAATGGCAGGACATCGGTTTTTGGTGCCGTCAGTCTAGGTTCGAGTCCTAGTCCGCCAGCCATCTTCCCACTCCGGCTTCTTTGCCAAAATGGCTTTATGCGTTATGTAGCCTTGCTCCGGGGCATTAACGTCGGCAAGGCCAACCGCGTCAAGATGTCCGATTTGCTATCGGCGATTTCCCGCCACGAGATCTCCTCGTCTACCGCGTACCTCCAATCTGGAAATATCCTATTCGATACGAACCAGCGAAAGGACGAAGCCGAGCAATCCATTGCCGCCGCGCTGCAGGGCCTTGGACTCCGTTCGACCGTGATCTTGCGAACGGCAAGGGAAATGTCGGAAATCGCAAAACGCGACCCTTTTAAGGACTCTCCCGGACCTGGCAAGTCGCAGTTCGTGACCTTCTGCAAACATCCGATAGATGGAACTTACGAAGCGGGCGAGGCCAGCGAGATCATCACCCGGACTGAGTCCGAGATTTTTTGGATCGCAACTCCACGGGAAGGAAAGGCGCCTACCGGGCCAAAGCTGCCCAAGAATGTTCTCACCGAAACGACGAACCGCAATTGGATCGTCACGCTGGCGCTTGCGGAATTGCTAGAAGTAGCATAGGAAGCCATGCGGGGCGGATAAGTCCGCCCCGCATGCTCAGGCGTTTTAGTTCACGGCTCCAACCGGGAAGATGTAGGTTCGGGATTCCTTTCCGGAAATATTGCGGCGATTGCTAGATTAGTGTACTTCACACAAGCTCCTTTCCAAAGTGCTTATGCGGCACGGACCTCGGAAAATATTTCGGGGCCCATCGCACTGCGGGACCTATATGACCTGAAGGCCTATGCGAATGCTGCCCGAAGCCGCTCGGCAGCTTGCTCCGGAGTGAGGTCGCGCTGGGCCTCCGCCAGCATCTCATAACCCACCATAAACTTTTTCACCGTAGCCGAACGCAGCAAGGGCGGATAAAAGTGCGCATGCAACACCCAATGGGGATGGTCTTTGCCATCCATGGGAGCGCCGTGCCAGCCCATCGTATACGGAAAACTCGTGTCGAACAGGCCATCGTAGCGCGCCAACCCCTTCTTGAGAATTCCGGCCAGGTCGATCCTTTCTTCCTCGGTAAGGTCGGGCAGGCGTTGGACGGGACGCTTTGGCAGAAGCAAATATTCGAAGGGCCAAGTCGCCCAAAACGGCACGACCAGTAGCCAGTGGAGTGATTCCTCCACCACCCGACGGCCGTCGGCGATTTCCGCGGTCAGACACTGGACTAAAAGCGGCTCCCCAGTCTGGTCAAAATGCGCCCGCTGGTTCAAATCCTCTTTGGCTGCAAGCGTTGGCAGCGTGTCGCTGGCCCAAACCTGACCGTGGGGATGCGGATTGGAGCAGCCCATGATCTCGCCCTTATTTTCAAATATCTGAACCCAAGGGAATCTCCTTCCCAGGTCCAGAGTTTGCTCTGCCCAAACATCGACTACCGTTTGGATTTCAAGAACGGACATTTGGGCCAAGGTCAAATCATGCCGAGGCGAAAAACAGATCACCCGGCACTCGCCGTTCACTGGCTCCGATCTAAAGATGCCGGTTTCCGTCCTGATATTCGAATTGCCGTCCGTTAGCGCGGAGAAGTCATTTTTGAATACAAACGTGCTGGTATAGAACGGGTTGATTTCACCATTCGCCCGCCGATTGCCAGGGCATAGATAACAGTTGGGATCATGCTGCGGAAGTTGCTCCTTGGGGAGCTCTTCCTGCTTGCCCAGCCAAGGCCGCTGGGTGCGATGCGGAGAGACCAAGACCCACTCGCCGGAAAGCGGATTGAACCTGCAATGCGGGGTATCGGCCGAACTCACCCATCCATAATAACCACCGATGGTTATCGAAGTCGCGAGTCCAGCCAAGCTAAACCTATTTTTAGCCGTCGGACCTCGGGATTCGTCGGGCTACCATCCGATTCGAACGGAATTCCAAGCCATTGGATTGATGGATGAAGTACGGATCGATCTGGACGCGACCTCCCCTTCCGTTGAATTCCTCGATGCGGAGATTCCACCGAACAACACTGTCACGAAAAGCTTGCGACTGATCGCCGAGTTTTGCAATTTACCACCACTGGGCATCCAGATCCGAAAAGTCATCCCATCAGAAGCCGGATTGGGCGGCGGTTCATCCAATGCGGCGGCGATCATCCGCGCGGTGCGACATTTACTACCCGAGTACTTTTCCGCGGAAGATGCCCTATCCGTGGCACGCGCAGTTGGAGCCGATGTGCCGTTTTTCTTGGTCGGGGGCCGCGCTCGCGGCGAGGGTTACGGTGAGCAATTGACTCCCCTGCCGGATCCCGAACCGACGTATGCGCTGGTTCTTAAGCCCGAATATGGACACTCCACCGCCGACATGTATCGAGCGCTCGATCAGCTTGAATTTCCCTTCGCCGAATTTCCCGGCAAGGTCGGATACAACGACTTCGAACGGGTTGCTTGCGAAACCACCGACCTTGCGGAGCGGCTGCAAATGTTTGGGGCCAACATGGCGGCGATGACGGGGTCCGGTTCCGCGGTTTACGGGCTTTTCGAACGCGAGTCAGAGGCAAACGAAGCTAATCGGCAATCCGACGCTGAGAACCTTGGCCAAAGCTGGGTCGTTCCTTTCTTGACTCGAGCAGAAAGTTTATGGATCCGGTCTACAGATTAGAGGCTAATGCTCCGAATATCCTATTCGTGAAGTTAGCCATCGAGCGAAGCCCCGATCCGTCATTGACGGAACGGTTTCTGCTTGCCCAGCCCGACGTAATCGAGGCATCGGTTTGGTTTGAGAATGGCGAACTCAATGCGTTTGTTACGCTTCTCGACTCTGCGCAGATCAGCGCGCGTGATCTTCGCATAGAGTGCGCAAGCAATTTGGGTCTGCAATTGACCCCCAAGCACTTTGTGCTGCAGTGCGCTCGGCCAAAAGCGGCCTAGTCTTCGGATTCAGCTTCTTCGTCGGCTTCCACATCCGGACCGTCGTCCGGCGCCGCGGTCTTCGACGTCTCCGGTTCCAAGGTCAAGAACGCAATGTTCTTCGCTTGTCGGTTTGGACAGTTGTTGCAGACGAAAGCGACCTCGGTGCCTGCAAGCCAAGTTGGAACTTTATCGAGCGTGCGCCCGCATGAACTGCATTGAATCATTAATTCTCCCTGATCGACTCTTCGTAGTGCTGAATAGTTTGTCGGTGGCTGATGTAGCCGTTAATCAGCATCACGGCGCAGGCTACAAAATAGATCATGAACAGGAAGCCTTCTCGC
>DATFHI010000008.1:0-9179 GCA_035248525.1 Fimbriimonadaceae bacterium
ACCGCGAATCCAACGCCTACCGCCAACAGGAAGAAAATCCATCCCGGGTATGGGATCCCCAAGAGCTTTCCTTGGGAAAAGTTTTGAAATGACTCTGGATATCCGGAAATGGGGCGCGCCAAGCTGATTCCCTCGGCAATTCCGCGAAACGCGGCCATGCTTGCCAAAGTGATGATAAGAGGGTGGACTCGGTATTTGGCGATAAACCAACCGTTGAGCGATCCGGCCACTCCTCCAACTAAAATCGCCGCGAGTGAACCAAACCATGGAGACAAGCCGCGTTCGAAGAGAAGGCCGAGGGTAACTCCGCTCAGCGCCAAGATCGAGCCCACCGACAAGTCGATACCCCCGCTTAAGATCACCACGAATAGGGGCAAAGCGACGATCGCCAACTCCCAAAGGTGCGTGGAGAGCAACGTTTGGGCGGGTAGGGTGACGAACCGCGGCTCCAGGATTTTGGCGGCAATGAGCAGCCCCACCAACAGCGCCCCCAACACCATTTCGCGTCCCCCGATTCGGTTCACTTGCGCTTACCTGCCAAGTAGTCGGCGAGAATCGCCAGAAGAATAACAGTTCCTTGAATGGCACGTTCCCAATATGTGGCGGACTCTCCAAGCTTCAAGAATATAAGAGCAGTTGAGATGATGCCGAGCAAGATTGCTCCAATCACCGTGCCGATCACGGTTCCCCGACCACCGCGGATCGAAGTTCCTCCAACCACGACCGACGCAATGACCGTCAATTCAAATCCATTTCCGAACCCCGATTCAATGACTTGCAACTGGGTCGCACTGAACAAGGCGGCAATCGATGCGGCCATCCCGGCCAGCGCGAAGATCGCCAATCGAATCCCCGTTTCGCGTATGCCGACCAATCTTGCGGCTTGAGGATTGCTCCCCAAAGCGTAGGTCCGTAAGCCAAACCGCGTTCGCCTCAGAATCCACGCGGCAACAAGGACGCAGATTACGGCCATGCCTGCAACCAGCGGAAACCCGCCCCAACTTCCGCTGCCCAAGAAACGCAATCCTGACGGCACGTTTTCAATCCACTTGCCGCCCAAAAGGAGTTCGGTAGCACCTCTGAATAGAGTTAAAGTCCCCAGAGTAACGATGATGGAGGGAATGCGGGCGTAGGCTACCAACGCGCCGTTGATCAAACCGCCGGCCAGGCCAACTCCCACGCACAACCCCGCCGCCGTCACGGGCGACAAGCCTAGGCGGTCGGTCGACGCCGCCACCCCCAATACCGCTCCGCAAAGTCCCATCAGTGAACCCACGGAAATATCGATCTCCCGAGCGAGGATGACTAACGTCGCGAACGAAGCCGCGATAATCACCGGCGAGACCTTCACCGCCATGTCGCGTAGGTTGTCGAACCCCAAGAAAGCCGGATTTACGAGTCCCGCGACAACCATAAGGGCAGCCAACAACACCAGCACCGACCACTCCCGGCGAATGGTGAATTTTGCAGTTTTGGAATGAACGGCCGTCTCTGTGGGTAACGCCAATTCAAGCACTCGTTCCGATGTTTTGTCCTGGCCGTCCAACTCGCCTGCTACTTCACCTTGGCGCATCACCAGAATGCGGTCCGAGAGGGCGATGAGTTCGTTGAGCTCAGAGGAAATCACGATGATCGCCACGCCCTTCTGGGCGAGATCGTCGATTAATCGATGGATTTGGTCTTTTGCTCCGACATCCACGCCGCGAGTTGGCTCATCGAGGATCAAAACCTTGGGGTTTTCAGAGAGCCACTTGCCCAACAAAACTTTTTGTTGGTTGCCGCCCGACAACGATTGCACGGCTGCTTCGGCGGACGAGCAGCGGATGTCGAGTACCTGGATGATCCGGTCGGCAGAAGTAGATTCTTTGCGACGATCGATTAACTGGGTGTCACCCGGGCGAAACGCCATCGCCAGGTTTTCTTCAATTGGAAATTCGAGATGCAGACCCTCGTGTTGCCGATCCTCAGGCACAAGGGCAATCCCGCTTCCAATCGCGTGGCCAACGCCGGGTTTAAGCGGAATTCCGCCCACCAATATCACTCCCGCCTCGGGCTTTTCCAAGCCAAATAGCGCCCGCGCGATCTCCGACCGACCCGCTCCAATAAGTCCGCCAATTCCAAGAACTTCGCCCGCCGAGACTTGAAAGCAGCAGTCTCGCACGATGCCGGCTTGCAGGCCCCGGACATCCAAAACCACCTCACCTTTCGCGGTAGAGTCCCGTCTCTGGAACTCCACGTCCCGCCCAACCATCGCCTTGACAAGTTCTTTCGGAGAGGTGTCCGATATGAGGTCCGTAGTCACCCAACGCCCATCTCGGAGAACCGTCACCCGGTCGGCCAGTTCGAATATCTCCTCCAGCCGGTGGCTTACGTATAGAATCGCCGTCCCCTTGGACTTTAGGGATCGGACTGTCGCAAAGAGCGCTTGGGCTTCCCGCGAGGAAAGGGAAGAAGTAGGTTCATCAAGGATCAACAATCCACAATTGCAGGCAACCGCCCGGGCGATGGAGATCATCTGCCGCTCGGCAACGCTGCAATCTTCCAGGGGTCGCGAAAGGGGGAACGCTTCGCCAAGCTTGGAAAGCGACTCTTTGCTACGCTTCAACATCGATTTCCGGTCGAGCCACCAAGTGCCGGGTTCATGCATGATTTGGTGGTTTTCCACTCCGTCCAAGTCGAGGAATGCCGCCGACTCCTGATGAACGATGGAAATACCAGCAGCTTCGGCATCAGCAACGCTTTCGAACGAAACTGCTTGATCTTTGATGACAATTTCACCACGGTCTGGTGAAATTAGTCCAGCCAAGATGCGATTCAGAGTTGATTTGCCGGCTCCATTTTCTCCACAAATGGCGTGGACCTCGCCCTCCCGCAATTCCAAGTCCAGATCAGAAAGCGCACGGGTCCCGCCATAGGATTTGGTTATGCCCCGGAGCTCGATGAATGGCATACGCTATCGAAGGTCGCCGGTAAATTCATACTCGCCCGATCCCAATCGATAAAGAACCGGGGTTGGGCGATTTCCAAGAGTTGGCAACTTGGGCATCAGAACCGGAAGTCGATTAGGCCGCACATGAACATTCGTCGCCGGCACATAAACCTGAGCCTTGACGTTCGGGGGCACGACGACCTTCATCGTGAGCTTCCCGTTCTTTACGCTCCAATTGGAGACCAACTTTCCACGCACCGAATCGTAGGAGGACCGAAGGTAACTGAGGTTTGGATCGATTTGCGGCGCAATTTCAGGATTCGCGAATCCTGGGGTCGAACTCCTGATTCCTGCCGGCTGGTCGAAAATCCAACCCACCACCGCGCCAAAAGCATAGTGGGCGAATGAATTCATTCCCGGATCTTGGAATCCCTTCTCCGGAGTCCAGCCGTCCCAGCGCTCCCAAATGCTCGTTGCGCCATTGACGATCGTGAATCCCCAACTGGGAAATGTCTTGTTGTGGAGCAGACGAAATGCCACGTCATTGCGGCCAATTTTGCTCAAGACGTTCATGATGTCGCGAGTGCCGACGAACCCGGTGGAAAGGTGCCAACCTCGCCGCTCGATGTCCCCAATGAATCGGTCGATGGATTTCTGCCGCACGCTCGCGGGGAGCAGATCGAACGCGAGGGCAAGTACGTAGGCGCACTGCGAATCGCCTCGCACGGTGCCGTCCGCCGCGACGTACTCCTTTTGAAATGCGCTGCGGATTCGCTCGTAGAGGTTTCGGTATTTCGCTGCCTCATCGGACTTCCCCAATTGCGCCGCAGCCTCGGAAACGATCCGGGTAGACCCCGCAAAGTAGGCGGTGTAGATGACTTCGTTGGGCGTGGGGGAGTTGATGTTCAGCCAATCTCCGAAACAATGGAACTGCTTGGGCGGCAAAAGGTCGGCCGTGGATCGCTTCACGCAGAACTCGATGAACTTCTTCATCTGCGGATAATGCCGGGCTAACAGTTCCTCGTCCCCGTACACGTTGTAAATAGTCCATGGACAAATCACGCCGGCATCCGCCCAGGCCGGACCGCCATCGTCGCCCGCAACCTTGACCGGCGCAACCATTGGATACTGGCCGTCCGCGCGCTGTGCATCGTCCAATGCAACCAGCCACTTGGTGAAGAACGGTTGGACGTCGGCGAGCATGCTCGCCGTCCGCACGTAGGCTTGGGCATCACCCGTCCAACCCAATCTTTCATCCCGCTGCGGACAATCGGTCGGAATATCGATAAAGTTGGCTCTCTGAGTCCAAAGTGCGTTGCTGACCAGTTTATTGATCATGGCGTCGCTCGTTTCGATCGTCCCGATGGACGGGCAATTGCTGCTAACCGCGACTCCAACCACCTCGTCCGCTGACGGCCGGTGATTAAGCCCGGTGACCTCGATGTACTGGAATCCGTGGAAGGTGAACCTCGGTTCCCAAACCTCTTGAGCCGCGCCCTTTGAAATGTAGGTGTCGGTCGCCCGGGCGCTTCGGAGGTTGGTCGTATAAATCGTTCCATCGGGATTCAGCCTCTCGGCGAAGCGTAGCTGCACTTTCATTCCCTTCCGACCCCGGATTCGGAGTCGGGCGAAACCGGCCATGTTTTGACCCAAATCGAGGACGTAGACGCCATTTTTGGGTTCGGTGATGCGCTTGGGCTTCAAGACTGCAAATGCGGTCACCGGTTGCCCTGGGAACGGCTCTCGAGCAGGCGACATTTCGCTCCCGGTATCGACGGATTGCCAGCCAGTTGCCGCAAACCCCGCTCTATCCCAAGCAGTCTCCTGATTTGCATCGTAGGTTTCCCCCATGAGGAAATCGGAAAATTGAACCGGGCCGGTCGACGCGCGCCAGCTTGGATCGGTGCCAACCGTCTGCTTTGAGCCATCTTGGTACTCGATCTCCAATTGGGCTAACGCTCGTGTCTTGGACCCGTAGTGGTTCCGTCGTCCGCCGTAGCCCACATAGCCCGCATACCATCCATCGCCCAGAATGATCCCGAGGGCATTCGCACCACGGTGCAGGTGTTTGGTGACGTCGTAACCCCGAACATAAACTCTCTTTGCGTAGTCCGTCCAACCCGGCATGAAGTACTCGTTGCCAACCTTTTCTCCGTTCAGCCGAAGCTCGAGCAGACCCAGCGCGGAGCCATACAGCACTGCCCTCTTCACGGGCCCGTGGAGCGCGAACTCTTTTCTCAGCAGGCGCGGAGGAGGCAAGATCAAAGTTTGGGGACCAAGTTTGCCCCAGGGATCGCCACCATAGGCGGAGATCACACGGACCGGCTCGGCCGGGCTCCGATCACCAATTGTCGCTTCCCAATTACCATCACTGATTAGCCGAATAGATTTGTCGCCAAACTGCATGTCCGCGGCAAAAAGCGCACCCGCCTGCCCGCCGGGATTGTTTTTTGCCTCGATGACGAATTCGTTATCTCCGACCTTTAAGCTGGGTTTAAGGTCGACCGCCGTCGGCCGCCGCCAAGCATCGGTTTTGCCATCGCTGCTCGCGACTACTTTGCCGTTGACCCTTAGCGTGAATTGGTCATCGACCGAGATGTGCGCCGTTGCTCGGTCGGGAACAGCCGGAATGTTGACCCGCCGATGCAAGCGGATCTGGTCGGAAGGGGTCTTGGACCACATCCATTGAGCGTTGTGGAAGGGATCGTTTGGACCGGTTACCGCAGACGGCTCATCGAATCCGATCCACTGAGCTTTCCAATCGCTCGAGTTCAGCAACCCGACGGACCACTTGGCAGGTTTGCTCCAAGTTGAAGGCCGGCCATTTTCATCGTAAACCCGCACTTGCCACCAGACCGGCTGTCCGGACTCTAACGATCGCCCCCGGTACGGCACGTCCACGGTTTGGCTGCTCCTCACCCGCCCCGGGCTCCAAAGATCCGCCGCTCCGGGCTTTGACCCAACTGATATTTCATAGCCGCTTTGGCTCAAATCGTAGGTATTTGGTTGGCTCGGGGTCAGCTTCCAGCTCAACCGGGGCGACGCGGTAGCGATCCCCACAGGATCGACAAGGGCTTCACATCTGAGTTGGACAGGTACAAGGCTCGCAGACGGTGCAAGGTGGGCAACGAGGAGGGCGACCAGCATCTGCGCAAGTCTACATTCGAAAATTGGCGTTTATGCCGCTTCGATGGCGGTGTTCTGCAGTAATTCCAGAAGCTCGGCGGATGTTTCCGCCCGCTTGACCAGATCAAATTGCGTGAATGAGCCGAAGTTTGCCGCGAGTTTGAGCCACTGCTTCAAGCGCGCAGGCGACCGTGAAACAGAAGGTCCGAAGTACTCGCACGTCAGCGAATCCAAACGAGAGAGAAGCGCGTGCAAATCGGTTGGGACCGACGTTCGAACCATTCTCATTCCCAACGCGCCTGCAATCTGGCGGCCAAGTTGCGGATTAGCGAGTGCCGACCTTCCGAGCATGTAGTGCTCGCACCCGGTTTCCTCTTGGCATCTTAAAAAATCGTCAATCGTCCAAATGTCTCCGTTGGCTACAACGGGAATATTCAACTGCTCCCGCACCCGGCCGATCGGTTGCCAAAAGACCGGCGGCTTATAACCTTGTGACTTGGTGCGGGCGTGAATGGTGAGCCAATTCGCTCCTCCTCGCGTCGCGGCTTCAGCATTCCGATAGATATCGTCGATACATTCCCAGCCCAATCGGAGCTTGGCTGAAACTGGCACTTCGGGTGGGAGCGCTTGCCTAACAGCGTTTACGATTTCCTCGATTCGCTCGGGGAACTGGAGCAAGGTTGCTCCTCCATCATGCCGATTCACGGTCGGCGCCGGACAACCGAAATTCAGGTCGACGGCGGTAGCCCCGGCTCGCCAAACTTCCACCGCCGTTGCCGCCATCCACTCCGGCTCCCCGCCGAGAATCTGGACTTGGACAGACAAGCCTGAACGGGTTTTCGCTCCCGAGCTAAGTTCCGGCACCTCGCGTCGAAAAACTTTGGCGGGCACGGTAGCTCCACTGACCCTGATGAACTCCGTTACCGCATACGAGAAGGCGCCTATTTCGCCTTGGAGTTCGCGCATCGGGGCGTCGGTGATGCCATCCATCGGCGCCAAGGCCAGACTCGGAACGCCTTTACAAATCATGGTTAATCCGACAATACGGAGGCGCGTATTCCTCCCTCTGCCCAGGAAGCGAGAACGAGCTTGCCGTCTGGCGAAGCGCAGACCACTGGGTCATTCCCGTTAGCGCTTAGTTCCTGAACATCGCCTCCTGGTCGCGCGGACAAAATTCGGTTGCCGTCCATCCAAACTGCAATGAATCCTTTTGTATCGGAAGCGATCCAAGGCTGCTTGCCCGGTCCGATCAACGTTTCGTTTTCTCCTGAACCGCTCAAATAAACGTTGGACTCTCGTCGCCAAATCGCGCGAACCTCGCCGTCGCGGTTGAAGGCAAGCATGCCGCCATCCATAGGACAGGCGCTCAGTTTCCAGGAATCTCTACCTAACCGCATCGCGCTTTGGGCGTCTGGACCCACAAGGTACATATCCCGATTTCCATCGAGGCTATTTCGGAACATGATCCACGCTCGATTTTTGGAGTCGAAGGCGATTGTTGGGTGGCAACATTCACAAATCGATCCGCTGGGAGATTGGTAAACCAATCTGTTCCTGGACCAGGTCGCACCCATGTCGCGAGACTCCGAATAATACAATCGGGTACCGCGTAGGCGACCATCTAACCAGACACAAGCGATGGTGCCGTTCGGAGCAGAGGCGAGGCCCATCAGTCCTTCACGAGCCGAACCCTGTTGATCATTGACGGTGACGGGGCCCTGCCAACTCTTGCCATTGTTCGTCGAGCGATAGGCCCGCAATGCTCCATCCATGCCGGAATCGACCGCCGCAATTACGATGGTTCCGCCCGATATCGCGATCCGGGGTCCGCGCCTCATCCCAACCATCAAGTTCGGAAAATCGGCGACCTTGGTGGGACGGTCGAATTCCTTTTCGCCTTTGCCCAAGGTGGACAAGTAAAGTTGGTTACCCATTCCATAGGCAATGTAGGCGCGGTGGTCGTGGTCGATCGCGATCTGAGGTTCGATTGCCTTTTCAAATCCGACCGGTGTCACATCCAGAGCGACCGGCGCGATGAGGATCGTTAATGCGAGTACCGGAAGCACACTCTATTATGTAGCCCACCGTCATCCCCACCAAAAAGCGCTCACGATGATCGCATAGAGGCCGATAAGGGCGACCCCCTCCAGCCAGATGGATTCGCCATCAAACACGATGAACGCCGAAACCACGGCCGATAGCAGCAATCCGGCGGCCAGAAGCGGCGGTAGCACGAGAGTCAGCGGGCTGGCGGCGATGAAGTAGGACAGGATTACGAGTATGGGTGTCAGCGCCAGCGATATCTGCAAAGAGCTGTTGAGAATCACGCTCATGGCGTAATCGGTCTTGTTTCGGGCCGCCAATTGGATCCCAACTAAGTTCTCGATGGCATTGCCGGCAATTGCCACCACAACCAAGCCAGAAAACGCTTCGCTGATCCCCATAGCTTTTGTGGCCGGCTGAAGTGCGTCCACGAACCACTCGGACACGAAAGCGGCGGCAATCCCGGAAATCGCCAATACGGCGATCGAAAATGGCAGAGACCAGCATGCCTCCGGTCCATCGTGGGCTTCCGGAGTCACCGCCGGATTGCCTTTTATGAAGAACGGAATCGAACAGAAGAAAACCAGCAGCAGCACGATAGAAACCGCCAAGGAGAACGGCACTTCATGTTGGGAAGCCGGAGTGTGCAACTCATGAACCAAGGTCGGCAACACCAACGCTGACGTGGCAAGAAGCATGAGCACCGCGATCATTTTTGGGGGCTCGGATGAAAACTTCTGCGTGCCGAATTTCAATCCACCGGTAAGCATCGCGATCCCGAGGACCAGCAGTGAGTTGGCCAGGATCGAACCAACCAGTGCCCCTTTAACAACCTCCACGAGGCCCGCCTGAAGGCTGAAGATGCACACGAATAGCTCAGGCAAGTTGCCGAGTCCCGATTGAAGTACCCCGGTAGCTCCGGGCCCCATCCGACTGCCCAAATGATCGGTTGCCTCCCCCACCACCACGGCAAGAAGACTCAAGGCAACCGCTGAGGCGATAAATGCTGGGACTGCGCCGACAGATGCCTTGGAGAGGTAGCCAGCAATCGCGGTTGCAATTACCGCCGAACCCAAAATAA
>DATFHI010000009.1:0-4586 GCA_035248525.1 Fimbriimonadaceae bacterium
TTCCCCTCTTCGCCAAAAATTGGGAATCCACTCGCGCGCCGCTGCTCGGTCCATTTGCTGAAACCATCCATGCCGATCCTCTATGGACATTTGTGCAAGGAGACTCGCTGTGGACTTGGAACGGCACAACTTTGATGCGGGAGAGTCGGACCAAAAACGAGGGCGCGGCTTACTTACTCTGGAATGACCCGCAGATGATTCCCAACGCATTCCTTCCGGATGAGACGGGAGTGTGGGTGGCATCCAATGTGGGCGTTCGTCGGATCGACACCGCCGACGTGGATCCGATTCTTGGCCATGGTGGCTTCGTCTCATTGAAACTTGGAGCGGATGAGGAGAAAACGGCCGACCCGCGAATCGACAAGTTGGTCAAAGAGATCTACCGCTGGAGATTCGCTCCTGCCGACCTGGCAGGAAAGGATGGTTCGCGGATGATCAGCGAAGTCTATCGGTCGATCGGCGTCACGTTGCCGCCATCGATGCCCGGAATACTCAACTCCTCGTTTGCGGTCTCCGTCAGAAGCGATTTGAAAATTGGGGATGTCATCTCCTCGGCGAAGGGAATGGCGATCTACCTTGGGAATGGCAAAACGGTGGAGTTGAAGGGCGGAGTGGTCAAAAACGGAGTTGTTTGGGAGCGCCCGTTCGCCGTCGTTCGCCGGTTTATTCGCTAGGCCCATTTGACGCACGTGCGACCGGCAATTCATAACTGAAAGAGATGAGGCTCAGGGACATCGCTTTTCTGGTTGCGGGAACAAGCGCCGCGATGCTTACCTATGGGACTCTTTATGAATCCAATCGGCTTGTTGTCGAAAGGCGCACATTAAAACTGCGGAGTTGGAAACGGTCCCTGAACGGATTCCGGATCGCCTTTCTCACCGACTTGCACCTCCGAGGTCCATATTCGGTGGAACTCGCGAAACGTGCAGTTGCCGCGGCAATAGAAGAGAATCCGGACATGGTGGTGCTCGGAGGAGACTTGGTTTCCTATTGGAAAGAGGACAGCGAAGACATGCTTGCCGACGTCCTGGAGCCCCTGCTTCTCATGGATGGGAACGCGGTGGCCATCCCGGGAAACCGCGAGTATTCGGGAGATTCACCAGAACGGCTTCGTCCGATTTTGGATGCCTTGAACGTCCGGTACCTCCGAAACGAATCCTGGAGGCATAGCGGAATCGACTGGATCGGCATCGATTCAGTCAATGCCCGGCAAGCGGATCCCATTAAGGCATTGAGGGGAGTGGGCGATGGCGCGGCGATTGTCCTTTGGCATGAGCCGGACGCCGTGGATATGTTGCCATTTGAAGCGGATTTAATGTTGAGTGGGCATAGCCACGGCGGGCAATTCAGGTTTCCCGGAGGATTTACTCCGATGACATCCTGGAACGGCAAAAAGTATTTGTCCGGATTTTTTCCGGATGCCAGTGTGCCACTGTACGTATCTCGGGGAATTGGGACAACGGGACCACCCAGCCGATTTCTCTGCCCTCCTGAAGTTTCGATCTTGACCCTAGTTCACGACTAAAGATCCGGATTCTATGATCCAAAAATAGGGCATGTTGACAAACGTATTCGAAGATTCGAATATACTTAACTACAATGTCTGGAGAATTGGACAATCAAACTGCCCTCAGACGATTTAAAGCGGACGTCTTCCAGGTCCTCGCCCATCCCACTCGAATCCACATTATCGAGTCCCTGCGCAATGGACCGATTTCAGTAGGCGCCATTCAAGACCTGGTGGGATCAGAGCCGGCGAACATCTCCCAACATTTGGCCATTCTCAGGTCCAAGGGGCTAGTGGTCAATCGCAAAGAGGGAAATCAGGTTTTCTATTCCCTGCGCGATCCGCTCCTCACGGAGGTTTTGGACGCGATGAAGAAGTATTTCAAAGTCCATCTGGAAGAGGCGCTCGGCATGCTTCGCGGGTTGGAAAGCTAAATATGGCGCTTCCAACTGGATTGGTTCCCAAGTCTGTCATCGCCCTCCGGAACTACAACTTATCCAAGTTCGCATCCGATTTGGTCGCGGGGTTGACCGTGGGATTGGTTGCCCTTCCCCTTGCCATGGCCTTCGCCATCTCCTCCGGAGTTTCCCCTCAAGCCGGTCTGTACACCGCCATTTTCGCGGGTTTCATCATCTCCGCGCTTGGAGGGTCCCTAACCCAAATCGGCGGACCGACTGGCGCCTTCGTCGTGGTGGTCGCCGGAATTGTCCAGAAGCATGGAATCGACGGGCTCTACATGTGCACGTTGATGGCGGGTGTTTTGCTCATCCTGTTGGGGATAACGGGCTTGGGCAACGCGGTCAAATTCATTCCGCGGCCGGTGGTCATTGGATTCACCAACGGCATCGCCGTTCTCATCGCGAGCACTCAAATCAAAGATTTCTTTGGGCTACGGATCGAGCAGGTGCCAAGTGAATTCACCGCAAGGATAACCACCATTGCTGAAAATTTTGGAAGCCTATCCGTCACTACGACGGTTCTAGCCACCGCAAGCCTGGCTCTCATTCTGCTTTTTGCCCGATTCGTGAAGCGGGTTCCAGGCTCGATCATCGCGTTAATCTTGGGAACGGGATTCGCTTGGTTTCTGGGATTACCGGTAGAGACGATTGAGTCTAGATTCGGCGGGATACCCCAGGGGTTGCCCGCAATTCATTTTCCAACCTTCCGCGCTGATTTGATCCTGCCCTTGCTCTCCGCCACCTTCACGGTGACGATGCTGGGCGCGATCGAATCGCTGTTGTCCGCGGTGGTTTCGGATCGCATGTCGGGTGATCGGCACAACCCCAACATGGAGCTCGTTGGCCAAGGGGTGGCCAACTTCATTTCACCACTGGTCGGCGGGCTACCTGCGACGGGCGCAATTGCCCGAACCGCGACCAATATTCGATCGGGAGCCAAGTCGCCGGTCGCCGGAATGATCCATGCCTTAACTCTGCTCATCATCCTGATTGCCGGCACCAACTTGGCGAAACACATTCCACTGAGCGTCTTGGCCGCGATTCTGTTCGTGGTCAGCTACAACATGGGAGAGTGGCGGGAGATCCCCGAAATCCTGAAGCTGAGCAAAGCGGATGTGGCGGTGTGGTTGATCACATTCGGGCTGACGGTTTTTGCCGATCTAACGGTCGCGGTGGAAGCGGGAATGATTCTTGCCGCGCTCCTTTACATCAATCGGGTGACATCCACGACGACGGTTGAGAAAGTCACCCAGGAGTATATCGAGGAGGGCCGGCGGCATAGTTTGCAGTGGGTGGAGATCCCCGACGAAGTCGCGATTTACCGGATCCACGGCCCCTTTTTGTTTGGGGCAAGCGACAAGCTAGCTCGAATCGATGATGAACTGGAAACGTTGCCGAAGGTGGTAGTTTTTCGTGTACGGAACATGACCGCAATCGATGGAACCGGCCTCCATGCTCTAGAGAATCTAGCTGAGAAACTGAGGGAATCGGGCAGGAGTCTCATCATCTGCGGAATGAGAGCCCAGCCCGCCAAGTTGATGGAACAGGCGGAATTCCACCGCCATATTGGAGATGAGAATATTGTTTCCTCACTGGAGGAAGCCGTTAAGCGATCCAAAGAACTGCTCGTAATGCAGTCTGCTCCGCCAGACCAAAGTTAGGCTCGGTTTTAGGTCACCGAATATACTAATGGCGCTTCTGCCCCCGTAGCTCAGCGGATAGAGCAACTGCCTTCTAAAAAGGTTTTAAGTATTCAGACGTCTACACTTTAGGTTCACCAAGAGCTTCCAGGGACCACTACAACGACATACTCGGTCTGTCAAAAGTCTGTCTGGAACACGGCCCGAGCGAGCCTATTTGCATCAAGGGGACGAATCAGTCGTTTTCAAAAGAGATCCGCGCGGATGATGAAACGCGAGACAATTCGGGTCGCGTCGAGGTCTTTATCTATGGAAGGCCGGTTAGCCAAGTAGTTAAGGCGGCGAGATGGCACCCCGTGATCCACCAGTGCGATTCTGGTACCGGCCTCTTCCATTCTACGGATTTCCGCTACGTTTCATTAGATGGACGGTTGAAAGCATTCGTTCGATCTAAGAATGGATAAATATTATCCATTAATTTAATTCGGAATCCGATCCATCTGGTCTGCCACGGGTTGCAAGGCGTTTGCCATAAGGCTTCCCACGCTCCGCCGCTCGTCGCTCAAGGAATGAATTCATAACCCTGTGCACGAGCGACTTAACGTCTGTTTCCTCCCAAAAAGCTGCATCCTTGAGCCTTTCTAAAAGGGAAGGCTCAATAGTAACTCGGGAGTCTTTGTCGCCTGTTTGGCTCATGATATGGATAAATATTATCCATCACGATCAATTTACTTGACATCAACAAGCCTCGTTGCTTAGCTTAGTGGAATTAATGAAAAGATCATCAAAGATCCCTCAAAGCCACCTGGATGACACAAGACCATTTGCGGCAGCATTCCAAACGGGCGGTGACCGGTCTGTCCTATACGTTCCTTGTTGCCCCGTGTGCGGGCGAGAACATACACATGGGGACCAAGGCCAACCAATACCTTTCGGTGAAACAAATGGGCATCGTGTAGCCCATTGTGGGCTAGAGAAAGG
>DATFHI010000010.1:0-21397 GCA_035248525.1 Fimbriimonadaceae bacterium
TGTTATTACGGCGTTCTTTCGGCTACTCGATTAGCGGGGCTAAAGGCAGTCGAGATCGAGACCCGCGCTCGCGAGGGAATGTGTATCTCTCGACTGGAAGATGCCTTGGCGGAGGCGTATGGAACGTCGCGCCAGATCCAAGCTGTGATGCTCACAACCAATTTTGGCAATCCCCTGGGTGGCCAACTCTCCGATGTCGACAAACAGCGGTTGGTGGCGGTTTGCCAGAGGTATGAAGCATCGATTATCGAGGACGATATTTACGGCGACCTCGGGTTTGAAGATTCGCGCCCCAGCGTAGCCAAGGCGTATGACGATTCGGACACGGTCCTTCTGTGCTCCTCCTTCAGCAAGACGCTTTCCCCGGGGATGAGAATCGGATGGGTGGTCAACGGCAAGCATCGAGCTTCGATCGAGAGGGCAAAGTATGCGATGAATATTGGGGCCGCGTCGCTTCCGCAACTTGTAGTGGCGGAATTCCTCTCGAATGGAGGCTACGATCATTACCTTCGACGGGCGCGGAAAGTTCATGAAGCAAATATTCACGCCATGAAGGAGACGATCTGTCGTCAATTTCCGGCCGGCACGAAGATCACGAGACCGCTCGGAGGGTTCGTTCTGTGGTTGGAGTTACCAGCAGAGGTAAATAGCCTGGCGCTTTATGGGAAGACCGTGGATCAAGGAGTGATTTTCACGCCGGGCATGTTGTTTTCCGCCCACGACCAGTACCGGAACTTCTTGCGGGTCAGCGCTAGCCGGTGGGACGCTGAGGTCGAGCGAGCGCTAGGGATAATTGGTAGCGCCGCGATTGCAATCATGCGCTAAAACGCCTCCGCAATTAAGATTGCGGAGGCGTATTTGATTTAAGCTTCTACGAGTTCGGCGGCAGGCGCTTCTGGCTCAGTGGGAGTTTCCACCACGGCGTTGGGGTCGTAGACTTCGACCTTGAGATGGGCATCCACTTGGGGATGCAGATCCAATTCCACGTCGTGCACACCGAGTCGCTTGATTGGCTCGATGAGCGCGATCTGCTTCTTGTCGATGGTCTGGCCGAGTTGGGACTTGATGAGGTCCACAACATCTTGGGAAGTGATCGCACCGAAGAGTTTGCCCGTGTCTTTACCGACTTTGCCTTCGACTCGAACCGTTTTGCCATCCAACAATTCCTTGAGCGATTCTGCTGATGACTTCTGTCCGGCGGTCTTCTCGGCGACCTTGGCCTGGCGGCGCTCAAGGGCGGTGATCTGATTCTTGTCGGCCAACACGGCTAAGCCACGTGGGAAAAGATAATTTCGCGCATAGCCGTCGGCAACATTAACGACCGTTCCCTCTTTGCCGACTTTCGGCACCGTCTGATTCAAGATGACTTTCATTGCTTTTTCCTGGCGGCCAGCTCATGGCATTTGAAGTCGAGGATGCTAGTATTTGCAACCGCTCGTATCAACCGCCTGGCTAATTTCGGATGCCTACGCCAATGGTCGGTGAGTTGCGGTCGAAGACTCGATCCATTCCCAACCAGCCGTAGAATCCTTTGCCAAATTCGTACCGCGCGCGCAGGTCGAATCGAGGGTTGTTGATATCGAACAGATCCCCTCTCAAATAGAGCCCTTGCGCGAGGCGATAGTCTACCCCGACTCCCGGCTTGCTTGCATAGATTCCGTAACGGTACTCCCCATTTGGGCTAAAAGGCTTGGCGATCTGGGCGGTTATTCGGTTGGACTCGAAGGCGTCCCAGAGGCCGACATGGATGTCATAGTCCTTGAAATCGACCTTGACTCCAATATCGGTTTGGAAGCGATTCGGCTCGGTTTGCCGTCGGAGGTCCAGCGTGGTTTCAAACTTGGGCACGTTGACCTTTCCGCCGGTTTTCTTGAAGAAGTCGGTGATGTTGCTGAGGGCACCCTTGACGTCGTCGAGCAGGGCGCTGGCCTTGGTTTCCAATTCGATGACCTTTTCGCTCGCGACGATCGCGTTCGCGCTGATCTGTTCGCCGTTCTTGGCAATCTTCTCTCCGCTCTCGGCCATGCGGACGCTACTGTCGGAAATGGTTGCGACGTTTGAGGCGGTCTTGGAGAGCGAGTTTCGCAGGGCGGGGTCTCCAGTCAGGGCTTGGACATCGGCCACGATCTTATTCGCTCCTTCCGCCGACTTGTTGAGCTTCTCTAAGAGCGCAAGAGCTTCGCGCTGGTACCGGCCGTCCTTCAACAATTGGGTGACCATGGTTGTGCCCTTTCGAACTTCAACCATGGTGAGCGTCGCCTCGTTCAGAGCCTTTTGAATTTTAGGATTACCCTGAGCCAGCATGCTGTCGATCCCGGCGGCGAGCCTTCCGAACTCGTTGGCCGTCTTGTTGCTGCTGTCTAGTAGGGCGACCAGTTTGGATTGGATGGCTTGGTTTTCAAGCAGCCTGCGGGCGGCCGCTAGAGTTTTGTTCAGCTCTTTGACCGTCTCTTCCGGGTTCGGGAGAATGTTGTCGAGCGCTCCGCCCTTGACCCCTCGGATGGTGTCACCGGCGACCAAAAAGCCGGTGGAGGTTTCGGGCGGCACGATTGTCAATGCTTTGTCCCCAAGGCCGATTAAGCTGGAGGGAATGAGCGCCGTGCTCCCTGCCGGGATCTTTATGGAATTCTCGACTTTCAGAGTGAGTCGAGCGAGTTTGGGGCCAACCAGTTCGACGTTGTCGATGGTTCCTATTTTCACGCCGGCGAGTTGAACTTGGGAGCCGCTTGTTAGGCCGGCCGCGTCAGGAAATTCGGCGTAATAAGTGGTTTTCGGAGGTGCAAAAAGGTTGTGCCCGAGGACGAGATACGCACCATAGAACAGGACGGCGAATAGCACCACGAGTATGCCAACCTTGGCGGCTCCCTGCATAGCTGTAGTTTAGCCGTGTTGGGCGTAGAAGGGAAGCGGATTAGGCTTTTGCCAACGGCTGCACTGCCGTCCGCTTCCAAAAAACGGGGGTACAACTTGAACTTATGAGCCTTCTGGCTGCATCCATTGCGGGATTTGTAATGGCAAACTCCGGCGACACTCCAACCAAACTTCCATCACCGTCACCCGACACGATTTTGAACGTAAAACCGCCAATGTCGAGGTTCGATTTGAAGGCGCCAATACCTAGCCTTCGAAGCGTGATGATGGATTGGGTCGGCAACAGTTATGGCGTGGCCCAGACGACGGCAATGAGCCAGAGGCTCCAAGCGCGGATTCTGTGGGTGGACGCCACGGCAAACGTGGACCGCGTCAACACGGCAGAAAAGATCGCCACGTTGGTCAAAAATATTCGACTCGCAGGGTTTAACACCGTGGTCTTCGACATCAAGCCGATTAGCGGTCAGGTGATGTATCCCAGTACGCTCGCTCCCAAGTTGCAGGAGTGGAAGGGGAAGATTTTGCCGTCGGATTTCGACCCGCTGGCGCACATGGTGACGGAGTGCAAAAATGCGGGTCTGACTCTCTTCGTGTCACTGAATGCATTCTCGGAGGGTCATCGGGACTTCAAGGTCGGGCCGGGCTATGAGAAGAAGGATTGGCAAACCGTCCTGTATGAGCCACTGCTGAGCGCATACAGCATTTACAACGACAACTATCCGGTGAGTGGGATTCTCAACAAGCCCGCGCCAAACGGCGATCAGATTGCGGCCTTCAACGACCGAAACGCGTTGCCGGATCAGGGATCTCAGGATATGTACGCAGTGGCTCTGGACAAGTTTGGAATTGTCGCCGCAACGTATCAAGGAGTGAACGTCCCTGCGGCAAGAGTGCCACGCGAAGGGAGTGTTCTCGTCGGTAAAGGTGCGGCCGCGAACTTTCTGAAGAACCAGGCGCCGATTAATTCCAAACTGCGGTTTGACTCGGTACCGAAGTTCGTTTCCATTAGCGAGCGACCAGAACAGCAGGTTCCGCTCATGGTGAACCCGAACAATCCCGACGTCCAGGACTACGCCGAAGCGATCGTCAAGGAAGTGGTTACCAATTACGCCGTCGATGGAGTGATTTACGACGACCGAATGCGATATGCCGGCATCAATGCCGACTTCAGTCAGCCGACGCGAGATCAATTTGAAAAGTACATCGGAAGGCGAATCACTTGGCCGGACGATGTATTCAAGTTCACATTGAGTCCGGCATTGAACAAGGGCGTCGTGCCGGGAAATTACTACGAAGCCTGGATGACTTTCCGAGCGCAAACATTGCGGAACTTCATGTTCCGGATTCGGAAGACGGTGAAGACGATCAGACCGACCACCAACTTCGGACTCTATGCCGGCTCTTGGTATGGAGAATATCCTCGGTTTGGAAATAACTGGGGTTCGCCGGACTTGGAAGCGGGATTTTGGTTTTTGACTCCGGAGTACTCCCAGACCGGAATCGCGCCCCTGTGCGACTTCATGATCACGGGTTGCTACTATCCGACGGCAACGATCTTCGATGCGATGAGCGCGGGATTGCCGATCGGTTACTCGGTGGAAGGCGCGGGACAACTGTCCAACCGCATTGTGCGCGACCAGTCATGGGTGTACGCCGGGATTTCGCTGGACATGTTCAAAGGAAATCCGGATGGTCTGCGAGCGGCAATGCAAGCGGCGTGTGGTTCGACCCAGGGCGTGATGGTGTTCGACCTTTCTCACGACATAGAACCCATGTGGCCGGTGTTCGCCCAGGCGTTTGCGAACGATCCCCGGGCAGCGCCCCATTCTCAGCCCAGCCTGCTGGCAGAGGTTCGGCGAAAGCGCGCCCAACTCGATAAGTTGGGACACAAGGATCCGCCGGTGATTATCAATTCCGGAAACAGCGGAACCGGGATGTAATTAAGCGCGGAGCAGGTAGTGGTCGACGGTTACGCCGTAGTACCGGTCGGTCCGGCCCTGGTACTCCATCCCTAGCTTTTGCATGATCCGAAGAGACGCGGTGTTTTCTGGATAAGCAATAGCGTGCAACTTTGGCAGGCGCATCTGGTTGAAACCGTGGTCTACCAGTCCGCGGCCAATCTCCGTTCCGTAACCTTGGCCCCAATTCTTCTTGGCAAGGTGCCAACCGATTTCGATCTCTTCTCCGCGCTCTCCGGTTGAAAGCTCTAATGGCTTCAACAAACCGGTACCCACGACTTCTCCAGTGTCCGACCGGGCCATGGCGGCAGCGATATATCCGGCGAATGGACCTTCGTATTTTTCAATTAGCTTTTGGAGCCGATCTCGCATCTCATCTACATTCGCGACAACATCGGCCGCGCCGTCTCGGCCAAGGTATCGCTGTACATCGGGATCGCCATACATGGTGAATGCAGCATCGACGTCATCGAGGGTCCATGGGCGAGCGATAAGTCGGGGCGTTGAGAAAATTGTTGACCGGCTCATAAATTGTTTAAACCTGAGTCTATCAAGGTAGGACTGCCGACCCTTGAGCGTTTGCCGTGTTTCCAAAGAAATCGATGACGGTACGACTCGCCGATTATGGTTACGTTATAAGGAGACCCCGCCCGGTTTCCAACGTAGGTCCCTTCAATCGATCCATCGTTGCGAAACTTGACTTCCTCAGCAGGGCCCAAATCGATCACTTTGCCATCTTTGACCAGGTAACCGTGCTTTGAATCCGTTGGCCCATCCATGTTAGGCACTTTTTCGTCATAGGCAATGCCTAATATTTGACTTCGATTTCGCACCGCAAGCACAGAAGCATTATTAAATGCCTTTAATGGGTTTTGAACCAGAAATCGCCCCCTAAATCTCCAAATAGGATGCTCGACGCGAAAAGTCCAAGCCCCGTTGTATTCCGCCTTGACGGCTCCGATAGGAAATCCTTCTAAATCAGGTCCGATTGTGTAAACGCTAAATTCGCCGGGGACGACAATTCCGCTAGATTGGCCATTTGCAATAAGCAATCGGTTTTGAATACTCGGTTTTAGCAATGACTCAAAACCCGTAGAGAGTGGCAACTTGGTGGGACGCAGCGAGAATTGCGGAGCAAAGGAATGGACAGTTACTATGACAAATGCCGCAATTACATTCATAACTTTGCGACGCTCCAACTGCCTCGCAGCTTTTACTACTTGCTAACCCGTAGTCCCAATTCCGCCCATTGCTGTGCATCCACGGTCGATGGCGCGTCCATCATCGGGTCGTAGCCGCCTCCAATCTTGGGAAAGGCGATGACCTCCCGAATGTTTTCTGTGTCCGTCAGGGTCATCACCAGCCGGTCTATGCCGGGGGCGATGCCGCCATGAGGAGGGGCGCCGTACGAGAAGGCGTCCAGGATGTGGCCAAACCGCTCCCGCTGAGTGTTCTCGTCGATTCCGAGCAGTTCGAAAACTTTCGCCTGGATATCCGGTCGGTGGATTCGGATGGAGCCGGAAGCCATTTCCAATCCGTTGCAGACTACGTCGTAGCAATCCGCACGGATCTTGGCGGGGTCGGAATCGATAAATATGAGGTCTTCGTCCTTCGGGCCGGTGAAGGGGTGGTGGACGGCGTCCCAACGCTGCTCGTCGGCGTTCCATTCGACAAGGGGGAAGTCGACAATCCAGCAGAATTTCAGAATGCGCGGATCTCGCAGTCCGCATCGGTCGCCGATTTCGTTGCGTAATCGGTAAAGCACATTATTTCCGGCGGAGTATTCGTCGGCGATGAGGCATAGAAGGTCGCCCGGTTCGGCTTTGCTGATCTGAAGGATTTGGGTCAGTTCCTCATCCGTGAAGAACTTGGCGATCGAGGATTTGACGTTAAGGCTGCCTACCCTTCTGGCTTCAGAATCGGCCTCGGCGGGGATCGCAATTGTCGCCATTCCCTTTGCTCCGAACTCTTTGCAGAGCTCCTCCAGCGTGCTGATCTCTTTGCGCGAAAGTCCGGCGCCTCCGGGGTATCGCACGCCGCGGATGAGCCCACCCGACTCCGCCACGGCTTTGAATACTCCGAATTGAGATTGGGCGACGGCAGGAGTGAGGTCGAAAAGTTGGAGGCCAAACCGCAGGTCGGGCTTGTCGCAACCGTAAAGGAGCATCGATTCATCGAACGTCAGCCTCTCGAACGGCTTTACATGCTCCTTGTCCAAACCGAATTCGTCGATCGTTCCGTTGATGACATCGCGCAACAACGATTCGGCAAGCTCGAGGACATCTTCCTGAACCACAAACGACATCTCCAGGTCCAGCTGCGTGAATTCGGGCTGCCGGTCAGCACGCTGGGATTCATCTCGGAAGCATTTGGCGATCTGGTAGTACTTCTCAATTCCAGCAACCATGAGCAGTTGCTTGTATTGCTGCGGGCTTTGGGGCAGGGCATACCATTTGCCGGGTTCCAACCGGTAAGCGACCAAGTAGTCGCGAGCACCTTCCGGGGTCGACCGGGTGAAGATGGGGGTCTCTGTTTCGATGAAGCCCCGGGAATCCAAAAATTGCCTCATCCGCCGGACGACTCCGGCGCGAATGGCCAGCTTTTGGTACATCGTTGGGCGCCTTAAGTCCAAGTATCGATGCTTAATCCTTAACTCTTCATTGACTGTTTGCATCTGCTCTTCGTCACTGATCGGGAACGGAATCGGCTTGGCGGGGCCCAGAACGGTGTAACCCGAGACGTGGAGCTCCACGTCGCCGGTCGGAATTTTGGGATTCTTGGTGCCTTCCGCTCGCACCCGGACCTCTCCGGTGACGCTGAGGCAGGTCTCATTCCTGATCTCCGATAGGTTCGGGAAACGCTCGGGATCGAAAAAGAGTTGAACGAGGCCGGTTCGGTCTCGCATATCGACGAAGAAGAGGCCGCCGAGGTCTCGGACTTTATGCGCCCAGCCGTTGAGGGCTACCTGCTGCCCGGCATGCTCGGCTCTGAGCGCGCCGCATGGATGCGTTCGCTTTGGGAATCCCATGGGAGGGAGAAGGATACCTTGGGGCGCAGGCGCGGGGGCTAGAAGTCCATGGGGGCCCCCAGCCGCCAATGTTACGCGTTAGACAGTTCGACGATCTTCTTTGCTGCTTCCTGTACGGTTGCGGCGGGAACGATTCGGGTGCCGGCGAGAAGCGCGCGGCCCTCTTCGGCAGCGGTACCCTCGATCCGCGCCACCACCGGGATCTTCACGTCGAGCTCATCGAATGCCTGAAGCACTCCCTTGGCGACTTCGTCGCAGCGAGTAATTCCGCCAAATATGTTGATGAAGAGTCCCTTAACATGTGGGTCCATCATCACCAATTCCACACAGGACTTGACCCGCTCGGCTTGGGCTCCGCCTCCGACGTCCAAGAAGTTCGCGGGTTTCCCGCCGGCGGCATTCACTTCATCTAGGGATTGCATGACGAGGCCGGCGCCATTTCCCATGATGCCCACTTCACCACCGAGGTTCACGTAGGCTATACCGCGTTTGAGTGCTTCCGCTTCGATCGGGTGCTCGGCGGAATCGCTGGTGGTGCCGGCGTACTCCTTGTGGCGAAACAATGAGTTGTCGTCGATGCTGACCTTGGCGTCGGCGGCGATCAGCTTCCCGTCGGGTGTCAAGGCGCACGGATTGATCTCGATCATCTCCGCATCGGATTCGATGTACGCCTTCACCAACTGCTTGATCATGCTGACCATTTGGCCATGCGCTTCCTTCGGAATATTGGCCTCTTTGACGGCTTTGCGAAGCTCGTAGTCAGCCAGGCCCCAAGCCGGGTCCACATGGATTTTGACGATGGCTTCCGGATGCTTTTCGGCGACCTCTTCGATCTCCATTCCACCTTCGGCGCTGAGCATGACGAGGAGCTTTTGCTCGGCTCGATCGAGAAGGACCGAAAGATAAAATTCTTTGGCAATATCGACGATCTGGGCAACCAACACCTTGTCGACGATCATTCCGTCCGGGTTTTGGATGCTGACCAGTCGCTTGCCGATCAGATCCTTGGTGAAGCTTGCAGCGTCGCCCGCGTTATCGAACAGCTTGACGCCGCCGGCCTTGCCTCGGCCGCCCATGAGTACCTGCGCCTTTACAACCACCTTTCCACCAAGTCGCTCGGCAATGGCTCGGGCCTCGGCCGAGTCGCTGGTGACGTCGCCCGGGGGGACGGGCACGCCGTATTTGGAAAGGAGTTCTTTCGACTGGTACTCGTGAAGCTTCATAGGGAAGCTTCAGGATACCTTTTGGCCAGGCGCCGACTAGGGCGTAGCGGGCTTCGGCTTGAGTCGCTTGAGGGCTCTTCGCGGAGCGCCTTCTACGTACTCCCGCATGCGGTATCCCTGCATCCAGGGTTCGCGTTGCCGCCATTGACGCCACGAGCGAACAATTTCTTGCCGGGTGGGCAAGTTCAGGTTGCGCGCGATGCCAACCAAGCGAAGAGTTTTGACGAAGTGGGCAGACAAGTCCAGTTGCCAGGCGAAGACGCCGTGTTGAGCCCAAAGCTCGGACTTGTGGTGAGTGTTATGTCCGCCTTCGCCAAGTGCCAGGATCTCGATAACGGCGTTGTTGCGCGAGTTGTCGGGGGTAAGGAATGGCTGCTCGCCCCAGAGGTGGCATACGGAGTTCACGCAGAAGGTGACCCAGTTGAGGAAACAGATGCGGGCCAAAGTCTCCCAAATGCTTATGCCGCCCAAATAGTAGGGGACAGCAAAGTTGGCAACCAGGAGCGTGAGGTAGACCGCCGGGTGGCTGACGAATCGGACGACGGGATCTTTTTCGATTCCGATGATAGTGTCCACAAGCCTGCCCCAGCGCTTTTTAATCAGTTGATCGGTGGTAGCGACGACGTTGCCCTGTTTGTCGCGGGCAACCCAATAAAATTCGTCCTCGTCCCGATAGCGGAAGGTTTTGGGATCGGGCGAATTGGCAAGGAGATGGGCCTTCCAGTCTTCGACCGACATGTTCTTCGGTCGGATAAGGCTGGGCTCGCGGAACGCCCACATCATAAAGCTGTGGAGGAATGCGTTGACCTGCTCCTTAAAGATGCCTCGCTTGGATTCGTCGAAAACGTAAGGGGAATGCACGTCGGCGCTGGTTTCCCCGAACGCATGGTGCTTGCTGTGCTTCTTCAGCCACTCCGAGGCCGGGCCTTGGACAGCCATGCTTCCCATCGCGAGTAGAAAACCCTTGACGATTGGATGTGCCTTGAAACTGGGGTGGGTGCCGATTCGATGGTAGCCGACGGTGACCCCAAATCCTGCCACGGCATATCCACCGATGAACCAGAGGAAGTGGTGGCCATGAAGGGCGTACAGTGCGTAAAAGGCAGGGGCGAGGAGTAAAAAGAATCCAATTCGGTACGCGGATCGCAAGATGCGATTTCGCCACGCTCGCCTAACTAGCTTTGGATGGCGCCAATTGAGTTGCTTAGTTGCTTCCACAAGGTCTGGATAGCTGGAAACCCATGGGAAGCGGCGGAAGTAGGGTCGAACCCACTTGATGTGGCAACCTACAAGTAATGCAATGTAAGCCAGAGCGCCGAACGTCTTCCAAAAAGTGGCCTGGTCTTGGAGTGCGTATGCTAAGACGACGAGTCCACCAATTGGGGGGAAGGCCAGGAACAAGAGCACGATGAATTGCTCGAAGCGGCGATGGGATGCGGTTGCGTCTGTCACTTTTTCCTTGTGTAAACCCCTTCTTCCGTGGCTGCCGACACTGCCGGCCAGAGAACTATTGGGGAAGTGTTGCTAATATAAGACTCCCCGGCGAGCAATATTGATCCGCCGGGGAAACTTCTTTGTAGCCTAGCCGAAAGAGGGTGGGAATTTCTTCCCAATTGGGCGTTTCGGCAGAAATGGTTTTGTCCCTTATGAGGGGAATTTGAACTGCTTCTCGTCGACCTTTGGATTGAGTTGAAAGGTCGTGACTTTATAGTCCTGCAGCATCTCCGCCGGATTGTCCAAGTTGTAGACCGCAGTACGGACGATGAACTTGGTTTTGGGGTCGATGTAGTACCGCACGAAGACCTTGCTCTTTGGAGCCTTTTCCTCCAGGACCATGTAATCCTTGTCCTTCCATGTCTCCTTTTTGAGCAGCCTGAGTTGGCTGTCGTGCATGTTCGCGCCCTTGTCTGTCGAAAGCTGCCGTTTCCAATCCCAGAAGCACAAGGTTTCGAGGTTTACGGGAGTTGCGATCTTGTCGGGATCGAATTTCTCTTTCGTGACCTGCCCAGACGGGTTCTTCATGTAGGTCTGCTTTCCGTCGGAAATGAGGAGCAATGTGTTGTTTGGACCCAGCGTGTTACCCTTGGTTTCCATCCGGAAGGCTCCGGATTTGCGGTACCAAATCTTGGACGTGAGCGGGTTCTCGTCGCCGAGTTGGTCGAGCACGCCCACAACATCCATCCGGACGCTCTTCGCATTGCTATAGTTTGTGCGCAGAATCTTTAACATATCCTCGACATCTTTGTCGGCGGCATGGGCGATCGGGGCAACGAGTGCAAGCAATAGAAATGTGGAAGAACGCAATGTCATGAACCTCTATACGTTTGAGTACGGGGTTAGAGTACCGTGGCCTGTCGAAGAGTCGAGTTGGCTGACCGTGCGAAAACCAAGGACATTTCCTATTTACTGACCGGTTTCCCTTCAGCAGATACCAGTTTCTGCCGATAAATCTTGCGGATCATGCAGGATGCGATTAAGGTTGAGGGCCTTCGGGTTTCTTATCGAGCAAAGAACGGAAAGTGGTCTGAAGCGGTCAAGGGTCTGAGCTTTAGCGTATCTCCTGGGGAAGTGGTCGGCTTCTTGGGACCGAACGGAGCGGGCAAGAGCAGCACCCTCAAAGCCTTGATGGGTTTCGTGGCGCCCCGTGCCGGGAAGTGCGAAGTTTTCGGTCAACCTGCAGGATCACTCGCTGCCAAGCAAAAGATCGGTTACCTCCCAGAGGTCGCGATGTACTATCCGTACCTCACTCCATTAGAGACCTTGAGGTTGTACGGAGAGTTGCAGGGCCTTGGCGGCCGTGCGCTGAAAGCAGAGTGCGAACGACTGGTGGAATTGGTGTCAATCAGCCACGCCGCCAAGAAACTAAATCGAAGTTTGAGCAAGGGGATGTTGCAGCGGGTTGGAATCGCCCAGGCGCTGCTGGGAAATCCGGAGTTACTGGTGCTCGACGAGGTGACCAGTGGCCTCGATCCAGTCGGCAGGAAGGAGCTTCGGATGCTGTTGCGGGAGCGACAGCAACAAGGATGCACCCTGTTTTTCTCGAGTCACGAGTTGGCGGAAGTCGACATGCTTTGCGACCGCATTCTCCTGATCCATAAGGGGGAATTGGTGGAAGAGCGACTGGTGTCGCCTTTACGAGAGGAACTGAGGCAATACAGTTTGATCTTTCGAGGCGAGGTTGCCCTACATGACCTGACTCAACGACTCCAAACGATAGAGAGCGGGGAGATACGGGCCGAGTTCGTCGACAAGCAACAGATGTTGACGGCTATGGACCGGATTGCAAAGAGTGGCGGCGTCATCCTCGATGTAGTTTCTCAAGAGGGATCCCTGGAGCAGTACTTTGTGGATCGAATCGAGGCGGCAGCATGATCCAAAAATTGCGCGTCTATCGATCGTTGTCCCGAGCCGTAGTGCTCGAATCGATCCGAAGAAAGGATCTTTGGGTTGTGGCGCTGCTGGGGTTCCTCATTCTAATGGGGGCCAGCGCGCTTGGAATTATGGGGGTCGAAGGGCTCCAAGTCTTTGTGAAGGATCTTGGGGTGACTGTATTGGGTGCCTTCTCCACAATCGTCGCAGTTTTGACTTCCACCCGGATGTTGCCAGAGGAGATTAAGCACCGGACTCTGTATCCGTTGTTGAGCCGCCCCATTTCTCGGCTGGATTTATTGATTGGGAAATTGATTGGGTCGATCGTGGTCACCTGGATCGCATTCGCCATCCTCGCCGCGCTCACGGCGCTGGCGTTGCTTGGATTTGGCGCGACGGTCGAGATGATCATGCTGCAATACGTTGTGGCGAAGCTAATGGGACTCGCTCTGGTATGCGCAGTGGGACTGACTCTGAGCGTTTACATGACTCCGGCGGCGGCAGCTACGACGGGTTTCATATTAACCTTCGGCTCATCTATTATTGTACGCGCGTTGACTTCCAGCTACAACGACGTTGATCAGGCTGCGCAATTCGGATTGCGGTTCCTCAACGCGGCGTTGCCCCAATTCACGCTGTTCGATCTTGGGGGGCGAGCGGCGAATGTGGGTTGGGCGCCAGTTCCCGTTTGGGTGATGGGATTCCTCCTGGCTTATTGGATTTTCTACAGCGCCGGATTGATGGCGCTATCTTGGGCAAAGTTCAATCGGAGAGCGCTGTGAGGCCCTGGCTTTCAACTTTCCTCGGTCTGTGTCTCATGGCTGGAATCGGTTGGAATGCAACGGAAGTTTCGCCGGTCGTTAACCCGAGAATCAGAAGGGTCCAAACGAGTGAAGGCGACTCGTCTGTCCTCGGGCAATTCCAAACGAGCGCTTCGGGGTGGTTGTGGAGCTATACCGAGGTCTACCTAAATAATGGCATTAAGCTGCGACGGATGACTGGCGCGGAAAAGAAGGCGCAAAACCTTCCCGCGGAACGGAACTTCGGGCAGACGATCATCCCGGGTAAGAGCGATGATTTTCGGGGAATTATCGGTGATGTGGAGCGGGCGGTAAGTGCGTATACGCCAACACAAAATCATCGCCAAAACGACCCACGTCAATGTTTGCCGCTCTTCCGGCTCATGACTTGGTTGGACCCCTACTTCGTAGAGGGATGGACAACCGGGGCCATGGTGGTCGGCATGGATTACACTCCCGGCGCAACCAGCCGCGCGCTGGAATTTCTTCGGGAAGGATTGCAGGAGAATCCCGACTGCGTGGACATTCCAATGATGTTTGGAATGATTGTCGTGACGCGAAACAAAGACTTGAAGCAGGGGGAGCGTTTCTTCATTCGGGCGATTCAGAACGGAAAGTCCCGATTCGAAATCTTGCCGGAAAATGAAATGTCGGCGTTGAGGAGCTCTTATCGGTGGCTCGCCTTGGTGTACCGAAATGGTGGGAATTCAGGCAAATTGGCGGCAACCGTGAAGGAAGGCTTGCAAGTGTTTCCGGATGATCTGGTTCTACCCATGACCGGAAGATTCAGCGTGGTGCCGCCCAAAAACTATAAGTGGCCGAAGGGCGAAGTCAGGACTCGCTTCACCTCTTCGAGCGGTTAGCTGTATCCTCGCTCTATGCGCGGTTTGTCCCTATTGGTTTTAGCCCTCTGGTCCGGCTTAGCAAGCGCTGAGCCTGTCACCTATGTAATTACCCAGAACGGTACAAAGATCGGGACGAACGTCTTTGAACGCAAGTCTGACGGATCCTTCACTTCGTCGACCGTGATAGAAGTTGCGGGGATCAAGATCACAAGCGACTTGGACGGCAAATTTGTAGTGGGGAAGCTCAGCTCTTATCAACTAATGCAGAAGCAACCCTCAGTTGAGCTGACCATCAGTCACGCAAATGGCAAGTCCTCGGCGGTAGTGAATGGCAAAGCTCAGCCTGCCACGCCGATCACGTTGGGTACTCGACTTTTCGGTAATTACCATCCGGGAATCTGTGCCGCGATTTTCGCCAACCTTTCTACTGAGGTCATTGGCCCACAAAAGGTCAAGTTGACAGTTCTGGATAACGGCGGGGCGCAGGTCGATGCTTCAGTTGTGCCGGGCTCCCCGCGCACGGTCAAGATGGGTGCCAACTCCGTGAAGGTTCGACCCTATGTCTTGGATCTTGGCGGGTTAAAAGTCGACTTTGTCTTGGACGAAGACGGCCGCACGGTTGGAGAAAGCGTCGCCAGCCAAAAGGTGTCGTTTGTCGACACCAGGTATGCGGAAGTTTTCGTCGATCCGGTTTCGCGCTACAAAGAGCTCAGCCAGCCAACCTTTGAACCCCAGGTCGTCTCGGGCGTCGCGATTCCAATGCGAGATGGAGTCAAGCTGATGCACGACATGGCCCGACCCTCAGCGGAAGGCAAATATGCGACGATTTTGGTGAGGACGCCGTATGGTCGGACCTCCAATATGTTGGGAGCCGAATGGTGGGCCGAACGAGGATACATCTACATTGTTCAGGACACGCGGGGCAGGCACGATTCCGGCGGGAAATTCGATCCCTTCACGACGGAAAGAAAAGACGGCAAAGACACCATCGACTGGATCGCAAAGCAGCCCTGGTCGAATGGCAAAGTCGGCATGATCGGTGGCAGCTACTCCGGGATGGTCCAATGGGCAGCGGCGGTGGAACATCCGGCGGCCCTGAAGTGCATTGTTCCGCAGGTATCTCCTCCAGATGCGATGCTAAATTTGCCGTACGACCACGGAGTATTTATGCTGCTGCCCTCCCTATGGTGGTCCAATCTGGTGCGCGATCGGGTGAGCCATATGGAGAGAGCAATCCAGCCATTACCCCATCCAGATAAACTCAAGACTTTGCCGTTAAGCAAGGTCGACGATGCGGTACTTGGCGTCAATGTTCCGTTCTTCGATGAGTGGCTTAAACGAGAGGGAATGAATGCTTGGAAGTCGAAGTTCGACTTTGTTTCGGATTTGCCCGGCGTTAAGATTCCCGCGTTAAACATAAGCGGCTGGTGGGATGGAGATGGTATAGGAACGAAGACGATCTGGGCGAAGATGCGCGATTCCGGACATAAGAATCAGTGGCTTATTTACGGTCCCTGGCCCCATGCGTTTAACACTTCGACCAAGTTCGGAGACATAGATTATGGGCTTGGCTCTGTTCTTGAATTGGATTCGGTGTACCTGCGGTGGTTTGACACTTGGTTGAAAGATAAGCAGGTCAACTGGAATGTCACTCCCAAGGTACAGGCGTTTGTAACCGGAGCAAATCATTGGGAGTTGCTGAGTGATTGGCCGGACCCCAAAACCACGGCTTCGACCTATTATTTTGCCAATGGCAAGGACCTGGTAACCAAACCAAGTGGGTCGGGCAAATCGAGCACCTTCACCTACGATCCAAAAGCGGTTAATCTTCCGGACTTATCAAATGTTAACCTAATGAGCGGAGGGACTACGATCATTGGAATTAAGTCCAAGAAGAATGACCTTTTGGTTTTCAAAACACCGCCACTTTCTGCTCCAACAACGGTAACGGGTCCGATTTCCGTCGATTTGTATTTCTCCACTAATGTGGTGTCGACCGATTTCTTCGCTACTTTGGTCGATATCGATGAGAAGGGTGTGGCCCGATTAGTTGCACTGCCGGGCAAAATCGACGTGAGATACCTCGCAGGCATGGATAAACCCAGGCTAATTAGTCCGGGTAAGACTTACCGGGCGAAAATAGATATCTGGGATACGGCGCATGAATTTGCAAAAGGTCACCGCATTGGGGTCGTAATCAACAGCGAAATGTTTCCGTCCTACGCGCGCAACTTGAATACTGGGGAGCCTATATATTCGGCGACGAAGATGAAGGTTGCCAAGCAGATCATCTACCAAGATGCAAAGCGGCCGAGTGCGTTACACTTCCGCATTCTGCCATAAAAAACCGACCTTGGAGTCTCCTCCAAGGTCGCTTGTTTGTCCAAATTAGAATCGGTTATAGCTGGTTCCGAACTCTCGGATGACCCAGTTGCGGCCCTCGATTTCCAACTTGAAGTAGTGGAATACCGAAGTGCTTCGACCCCATGGATCTTCGAAGTCATGTCGTGCGAAGACTGATGCCGCATCACGACGATACTGAACATCGAGAATTCGATAGTCGCGGGTTCTGGTGTTTTCCGCGGCATCGACCAGAGTATCGTAGAAGTCGTCCGGCCTTAGGTTATAGGCAAAACGCCCATCCATTACGATACCGACTTGTCCATAGCGAGGTACCAGGCGGTTAATGGCTCGTCGGTCAGAGTTCATGAACGTATCCACGATATCCTCGATTACGTAGTCGAGCTCATTGTAATCCCGGTTCCAATATTCGCGTCGCGGCTGGTTCCACGTATACCGAACGCCATAAAATGGCGCCCACACATAGCTTGTCGGGAAATAACATCGGGAGACGTTAAAGTACGCCGGCAGCTGCGGATAGTAGTAGAACGGTGAGCAAGCGAAGTCTCGCTGGAATGGATCGAATACATAGTAGGGGTAGGAGAAGTAGTCGTCGCACCAACGCGAGTCGTACTGCGTGTACCCGAACCGGATTCGAGTGTTGTTGATCCGAATTTCGTCGGATCGTCTTACCATATTGCCGAGAGAACCGCGTCGGAGATCGACCGGCGCGCGATCGATGCTGATAGGTACGCTTCGACCTTCCCGTCGGGAATTGGTATTCGTTCCGTACGAAACGTTGCCGCTCCGTCCATTCTTCTTCTGAAGAAGACTGTCGCGCGTGCCTTGATCAGTTCGCGGACTGACTGTGCTCGACTCATTGCGTCGGCCATTTCCACCGCGATCGGGGGGAGTTTGGTCTTGATTGCCGCCACCCCCGCGGTTCGGCAATCCGCCGCCATTTCCGCGGTCCGGAAGTCCGCCGCCCTGGTTCGAGCCACCATTGTTGCCGCCGGAATTGCCGCCACCTCGTCGCAGGGGATCTTCTCTTGGAGGGTCCTGGCGTCGCGGAGGATCCTGCCTTACGGGTGGATCTTGTCGGGTTGGTGGGTCCTGCCTAGTGGGGGGATCCTGCCGGTTGGGCGGTGGGTCGCGTCGAGGCGGATCCTGCCTTACGGGCGGGTCTTGTCGTCGAGGGGGATCCTGTCGAGCGGGGGGATCTTGGCGTCTCGGCGGATCTTGGCGGGTAGGCGGGTCATTGCGCCGAGGAGGGTCGGAGCGTTGGCCTGAACCACCGGAGCTTCCACCGGAACCGCCGCCTTTCTTGCCCCGATTCAAGGGATCGTCGCCCAGTGCGCTGGTGAGGGCCAAACCAAAGCAGGCGGCCATCGCCAACAACGGGAAAAGCTTACGGTGCTTCATATCTACATCATACGACGTACGGATATGGTCCAAGTTTCTCAAATCGCACTATCTATCGATCTTAATTACCAGCCAACATTAGGGCGATGAGCAAACATCGCATTGGCCTCGTACCGGGCGACGGAATTGGGCCTGAAATTACTGCCGCCGTGCTTCGAATTTTAGAGGCTGCTGGATTCCAAGCCGAGTGGGTGGAGCTTGAAGCTGGACTAAGCGCGGTGGAGCATGGAAAGGCTCCCATGCCGGAAGAGACCATCGAGACCATCAGGCAGCTTCGAATCGCTTTGAAAGGTCCGACCACAACCCCCGTGGGCGGTGGCCACGTGAGTGCGAATGTGGCTCTCAGAAAGGCCCTGGATCTGTATGCGAACGTCCGACCCGCAAAGTCTTTGCCGGGCGTCAAAGGACACTTTTCCGACACGCGGATCGACGTCATCATCGTGCGGGAAAACACCGAGGATCTGTACGCCGGTATCGAGTTCAAACCCCATCCGGACATGGCTCAGGCGATCAAGGTCATAACACGGCCGGGTTGCAAGCGGCTATGCGATTTCGCATTCGACATGGCGGTGAAACAAGGTCGCAAACGGGTCACGGCTATCCACAAAGCGAACATCATGAAGCTCGCGGATGGGCTGTTTCTGGAGGAGTTTTACAAGTCGGCAAATGCCTTCCCGCAAATCCAGGCAGACGACATCATCGTCGATAACTGCTGCATGCAATTGGTCACCAGGCCAGAGCAGTTCGATGTTTTGGTTACAGAAAATCTTTACGGGGACATCGTCAGCGACCTCTGTGCCGGGTTAGTCGGCGGACTTGGACTTGCACCAGGAGCGAACATTGGGGAGCACGGGGCGGTTTTCGAGGCCGTCCATGGCTCAGCGCCGGACATTGCGGGTAAGGGCTTGGCAAACCCAACGGCTCTGCTGTTCAGTGCGTTGATGATGCTGAGGCACGTGGGTGAGAACGAGCGCGCAACGAAGATTGGAAGAGCGGTGTTGAAAGTTTTCAGTGAGGGAAGAGTGCTGACCGGCGATCTTGGCGGAAGTGCGTCAACGGGCCAATTCACCGACGAAATCATCCGGCAAATGTCGATCGCGGCCTAAAATGCGAGTCCTCGTCATTGGCGGTTCGGGCATGCTCGGGCGAGATCTCCTGGACGAGCTCAGGGCTGCTGGTCACGAGGTCGTTTCCCCCTCTTCGCACGAATTGGACATCACAGATCCGGAATCCGTTGCCCAAATCAGCTCGATGGATAGATTCGACTGGTGCATCAATTGCGCGGCTTACACCGCGGTGGATCAGGCGGAGTCCGACGAAGCGGCGGCGTATGCCTTGAATGCCCTGGGGCCAGGATACTTGGCGAGGATGTGCGCCATGCGAGGAATTCCGCTCCTCCACGTGTCAACCGACTTCGTGTTTGATGGCGGCAAAGTCGAGGATTACACGGAGGAGGACCAACCGAATCCGCTTGGCGTATACGGGAAGAGTAAGTTGGCAGGCGAAGAGGCCGTGCTCCAATCGTCGCCGATGTCGATTGTCGCCCGCACCTCTTGGCTCTTCGGGCCCCACGGCAAAAGCTTTCCACGCACAATGATCCAAGCCTGGAAGGCAGGGAAACACCTCAAGGTGGTGGCGGATCAGACCGGGAAACCGACTTACACACCAGACCTTGCCAAGGTGCTAGTCCAAATGTGCGCCCAGCGAGCGTTTCCCGGCATTTACCATGTGACCGGACCGGAAAAACTCTCCTGGTTTGAATTTGCGAAAGACGCGATTACGGTCTATAAGGAGTTTGTGGGGGAGACAAATCCGGTTGAGGTCGAGCCCATCCAAACTTCGGACTGGCCAACGCCCGCAAAGCGTCCGGCAAACAGCTCTTTATCCAATGAGAAGCTGATTGCGGCGGGAATCGAGCCGCTGCCTCCCTTCAAGCAAGCCCTGGCCGACTTCGTTCGCCGCTTGGAATTCTAGTTGAAGCAGGTCTGCCGGGTACCCTCGCGGGGTGGCGAGCGACAACTTCCGTCGGACTGATCCCGCTTTTGCGAAAGTGTGGCTAAGGCTGCCAGGAACGGCTTTGCCCCAGACATCCGAAATTGTCAGTTCGCTCGATCCGGACACCGTATTGGATCCCTCCGCAAACCTATCACTCTGGGGTCAGCTCCTTAAGGGTTCGCCAATTCCCGTTTTGGTACGCGGACAAAGCGACATTGAACTTGCGCCGGATGAGGAGACTGCTTACAATCTGGTGCTTGGACACATTATCCAAGCGATCAGCGCCCTTCAGCGGCAAACGTTGGACTTCTATGTATTACGGGTGCGCAAGCAATTGCAGGAATTCCAGATCAGTGGAGCTCTGCGGGCGGCATCGGAGGCGAAGGCAGAAGGTCATATTAGGTTTATCGGGTTGGAAGCTGCAGGTCCGGCCAGTGCTGCCCAGGCAGTTTGGCAATTCCACAACGCCTTTGATTTGGTTCTGCTTAGCGAACCAGACGAGGCTCTGGAAGCGTTAGCGCTAGAGCGAGGAGTGGAGTTGGTGACGCAATATCCCAGCTCACACTGCTCCATCACTCCTCTCGAATATCTCGACGTCGCGAAGGTCGAGAGATGACCCAAGGAGAGTTTCATACCTTCCTCTTGTTTGTGGTCGGATTGTGCGTGCTCATGGCAATCCTAAATTTGGTTTTCAGGAAGAACAAAGGCTGGTTTCTCGCGGGGGCATTTCTAGCATTGGGAGCGGGCGCCCTTGTCTACCGAGCGGACGCCGATTCTCCGATGGTATGGGTAATGGGGGCAGGCACCTTGGCGTTGTTGGTCGGCGATGTCCTGGCTAAAGCAAAGCGGAATACCGGAGTTAGCTCATGACGATTGGAGTCGTCGGGCTCGGCATGTCCGGACTGCGCACCGCGATGCTTTTGGAGCGTAGAGGTTTCGACGTTAAGCTTTTCGAGGCGCGGGGTCGACCGGGGGGCAGAGTCCACACCATCGACGAAGGGAACGGCGTCCTGTATGAAGCGGGCGGCGAATGGATCGATGCCGACCACGATCGCTTGATCAGCTTGCTCCTGGAATTCGGAATGGACCCAGAGAGTCGTCCGACATGGACGGGCTGCGTGCGGTTCCGAGGTCGCATGACGTCCGAAGCGGACATTTGGAATGACGCCCTCGAGGATGATTTAAGGGTGGAGTCCGCCGCGCGAGAACTCTGCCGCAATTTGAAGTCCCCGCCGTGGCTAAACCGTTCATCGGAAGAGCTCGACCAGCGAAACCTTGGAGACTTCCTTCGAGAGCACACTCAAAGCGACGAAGGGCTTTGGTGGGTTACTGCCAAGTACCGCAGCGACGAAGGAGATGACCCGGATCGGATCGGTCTTTTGGGTTGGCTGGCAGGCTACATGCACTACCTACAACGCGACGGGGACGCCATGAGCGCATTCCGAGCGCCGGGTGGATTCAGACGGCTCTGTGAAAAGATGGTGAATTCGCTCCGCGCCGAGCCGGTTTATAGCGCGGTCTTGCAAAAGGTTTCGCAGGACGATTC
>DATFHI010000011.1:0-10805 GCA_035248525.1 Fimbriimonadaceae bacterium
CCCCATGATTCCGCGATTGCCTGGGCCACCCTTTGGTGTTCCTACCAGGGTGGCCCAAGTCAAAGGAAAACTGGCAAACTTGCAGGTCTCCTTTAAGGAGCCACCGCAAGCCATTCGTTCCACGACGTCTCATTCGAGAAGCGTAAATTTCCGTAATCCGTCGCCACGGGAGCGAATTGCACCGCCGAGGAGAAGTCGATGGAGATGCCATGACTCCCGTCGGAACTGGCTTTATGCCCCTCCCATTTGACGGCGGCCTCGATCGCCGCCTTCGTTGCCGCGCAAGCGTTTTGGACCGAAACAATGCCGGTTTGGGACTGGATTCGATCGCATACATCCCATAGGTCGCGGTAGACGCGGCCGCCAGTCGGACTGTAAGACTTGGCGTTCGCCCGCACATTCTGAATGATGGAGGTCAAGGCCGCTGAATTCGTCGACAACTCATCGCCAAGATTGTCGATCTGGCTGACGAGATTGGGAATTTCATTTGTGTCGATCACGCTCTGGGTGACCTTGGCGGTGCCGTCGTTTTGATAGAACTGGACCATCGCATCGACGAAGCTCTTCGATAAATTGAGAGTCGTATCGTCCGGATTGTCCCGAAAGTCATCAAACACCAGGTGATATGGATATCCCTTGCCCGGGGGTGATTCTTCGCTTCCGACAATGTAGTCCGCATTGTCTTGCACCTCGTCGGCGACTTCGATCATTTGCATGAGACTCGCGTCCCAAGCGAGGATATCGAAGTGGTTCGAGCCCAGCGCCTGGGCGAGTTCCCAGGTCTGAATGGAGTTTCCGGTTTGATCGTCGTAGCTCACCGCGCGAGTCGGATCTTGTCGCTCTGGACCTCGACGCCAACCGTTACCGTGGTTCCAAATAACAAGGCAGTAGCGCTGGGCGGGGTAGAACGTTTTTCCCCAGTTGATGAACTGAAGGAGAGTGGATTTATCGCCCATGTCCACTCCCAAACCCATGTTTTGGACGAGCTCAGATGCAATTTCTCCGGTGTTATCCGGCTTCACCAGATAGCGCCGCGTGCCATTGAATGTGGAGTCGGAAAACAGGTCGGTGGACTGCTTCCACTGCACCACGAACCGAACATCCGGATTTCCCGCAACCTGTTCCATTTGGTTCACGTTAAAATCGCTGAACTGATACAAATCGTTCGCGGCATTCATGTAAACCAATATCGTCCACTTACCGGTGGTTACGTTGGTGCTTTGAATCGTTAGAGTCGCGCCGCCCTGAAGCCCGGACGGAACATGCGTAGCCACGACCGTGCCCGAGCCGGCCGATTGGCCCTGGACAAACCCTTCCGCATCTACCGTCGCAACTCCGCCAAATGTTGCCCACGTGAAGCTGCCCGGAGCGGCGAACGTGGCCTCGCCGGCGGCATCGTAGAGAGCGACGTAAAACTGCTTGCCTTCATTTGCCTTGAACGTGGCATTTGCCGGCGTGACCTTTACCGAAGCCGGAGCTTCGCCAACCGCTGCCCGGTAAGTGGTGGAGTTGGTGATGGCAATGAGTTCGTCGAGGACCCCCACCAGGCTTCCAGAAAGATCCCGATTGGAAAATAGCTCGACGCGTAAGTGGTACAAGCCTTTATCCAGACCTGTGATTTGGGCGGACTGATCACCCGGATTGTCACGGTTGATGGCAATGGACTGTACAAAGATCTCGTCCGGGGTGAACAAAGTCCATTGCATGGAGTTGCCACTGATCGGCTGGCTAAATTGACTCCAATCGGCAACGGCATTCAAGGTTCCGCTTGAATTTCCTCCGCCACCGCCACCGCACCCACAAAAAGTCAGGGCTGCGCCAAGTAAGAAAACGAAAAGTCTGAATCGGTTAAGCATAAAAAACTTCTGAAAAGGGCCTGTCATTCCTGTTGGGTTCCTTTGAGTATGGCTGCGGCCCGTGGCAGACAAGCCGAAATCAAAGGATGAAGTGCCCGATCATTCCTTGCCAGAACTATTGACCCTACTTAAGGACTGTGGAGTTCGCACGATCGATGATCGGACGAGCAACGGCAGGTCGGGGTTCCCCGTACCGATTACTTTATCTGATGGCCAATCCATCGTACTTTCACTACCTACACCGGGACCACTGAGCGCCCTCGATCCTTCCCAGATCGGCGTGGCCATCATCGACGCCAAGGGGAAAGTGCGTCGCACCTGGGGAATCGCCACGCGTCTTCACGTTTTTCGCCACTACTCCAACTTGGGTGATTCCCCGCTTAGCAACCTGTTGGACATGAGTCATCAGGGGTCTTACGGCTCGCTGTATTTGGACGGATATCGATACTTCAGCGCCGGGCTGGAGAGTCCGGAAAGCGCCGATCTTTTTCTGCTCGTCGTGAATGCCCAAGAAGAGCGCAATGCCAAGCAGCATGCGAGCAAAAACCGACGCATTGCCAACGTCATGAAACGCCTCGGCAAAGTGCTGACCATGAATCAACAGGTCCAGCACATTGCCATCGCCGCGGCCCACGAAATTGCAAGCTGTATCGAGTTGGCGGCCGTTCTCATTTGGACGGCGGACACTTCCGAAGATGTCCTAAAGCTAACCGCCAGCGTGGGAGCCAATCGTGCCGGCACAAATATCCTGAACCGGCTCTCGATGGATGGCGGATCATCCTGCGTCGCCGAGATGGTCTGCAGTACCCGCACCAATTTCTTTACTCAGGCCGCCGATGAACATGTTCTGACCTCCGAATTGGAGGCGAAATTCTGCTATTTGAGACCGGGCGGCGTAAGTGTGCACCCATTGGTTATTTCTGATCGCCTACTGGGCGTTATGGAGCTGATCGGGCGACAAGAAGACTCACATTTCGAGGAGCAGCAAGATCTTTTGCAAACGATTGCCGAGCAATTTGCCCTCGCCCTCAATGCCGCTTTGATGTTTGAAGAGTTCGAAAAGCTAGCCACGCACGACGCACTGACCGGGATTGCCAACCACCGCTATCTCCAGGAGTTTCTGCATCAACGCATATTGGAGGCCGCCCGAACCGGTCAAGAGCTGGGCGCAATCATGATCGACGTCGACCACTTCCGAAGCTTCAATGAGGAGGAGGGGCACGATGCCGGCGACGAGGTTCTCCGCCTGGTTGCGGAGTCGATCAAATCTTGTGTTCGCCCCTACGACCTTGCCGCTCGCTATGGAGGTGAAGAGTTCACCGTGGTTATGCCCGGTTCATCCGCCCAGACAACGCTCGCAATTGCGGAAAGAATTCGGCAAAAGGTCGAATCGGCGGTTTATCGCACCCGGTCAGGCCATGAACGTCGCGTGACCGTGAGCCTCGGTTGCGCTAATTATCCAAACGGCAGCGTCGATGCTGCCGACATCCTCAAAGCCGCTGATGTGGCCCTCTTCGAAGCCAAACGTTCTGGTCGCAACCAGGTCGTCTCCTATTCCGGCCAGACTCCATTCGAGGGCCGGCGAGAAGATTTGAACCTCGGGGCAATCCTTGCCTGGATTCCAGACAGCGACGGAGGAGTTAGTGAGGACCTCTATCGCCGATGCCTGCCTGACATCGTCAACCTCTCCGCAAAGTTAAGCCTAACGCCGATGCAAACCGCCGTGCTCCAAGCACTGATCCGGATCACTCCGACGTTTCGAAGAGTTCGAGATTCAGATCCGATGCTCACGTCCCGGATGATCGAATCGGAAGAGTTTCGACTTCTGGCTCCGAGCATGCTCGCGCACGATCAGAAGTTCGCTGAATTGGGAACCAAAATTCCATTGTTGGCCAGGTGTTGGTCGGCCTTACTAGCGGTTGTGGATGAAAGAGGGCTTCCAATTGCCGATGATCCCGACCGATTCGATCCTGAAATCATTTCGCACCTGACCCACCGTCGGCAGGCGGCTTAGCCATTTGCGAGACCCGGGTCCCTTGCTTCTGCCACCGTCGATATGTCATCATTCGTAGTCGCGTCTGCGAAGACGCTGGAGACCGATTTATGTACGCGATTGTGAAGACGGGCGGAAAGCAATACAAGGCCGCCAAAGACGAAGTCATCGTCATCGAAAAACTGGAAGGAGAACCCGGCGCTAAAGTCAGCCTGGATGAGGTCGTGATGGTTGCCGATGGCTCCTCGATCAAAGTCGGCTCTCCCTTCGTAAAGGGCGCCCGCGTCCAGGCAGAAATTATTCGCCAAGGAAAGGGCCCGAAAATCAACGCTTTCAATTACAAGCCGAAGAAGAATGAGCGCAAGCGCTGGGGACATCGCCAGCCGTTGACCTATGTGCGCATTACCGGCATCGAGGCAGGCAGCTAAATGGCACATAAGAAAGGACAAGGTTCATCCCGCAACGGTCGCGATTCCAAGCCGAAGATGCTGGGCGTCAAGAAGTACGGCGGCGAAGTCGTCAAGCCCGGCGCAATCATCGTTCGGCAACGGGGAACTCAATTCCACCCCGGTGTCAACGTAGGCATTGGTCGCGATCACACGATTTTCTCGCTTATCGACGGTCAAGTGAAGTTTGAAGGACCCGAGGGTCGCCGGCGAATCAGCGTGTACGCTGGCGCAGAGTAAACAATCCCATCGAGTCCGCTCCGATCTACGGAGCGGACTTTTTTTTATGTCTCAGGCTGGCGATCCCCTAAAGTATGCCGCTGCGCAAAAGGTCTTTCAGCGAGAGCAGCCCCACCAACTTTCCATCCGCGACAACCGGCAGCTCCCCGATCTTCACCGGGAAGTTTTGGAACACTTCGAAAGCCTCGATCGCCATCAATTCAGGCTCGACCGTTGTCGGATTTGGATTCATCATCTGGCGCGCGGGCGAATTGAGCGGGTTCTCATGCGACAGCAAATGCTTACGCAGATCGCTCTCTGAGATCAACCCAACCAAATGCGCATTTGCATCCACCACGCAAGCTGCCCCCACCGCAGCCTGGGTCATCGCCCGGATCACGTCAGCCGCACTCGAATTCTCCTGGACATGGGCAATGTCCTCGTAAGGCCGCATAACGTCTCCGACGGACAAGAGTAGACGTTTTCCCAGCGCCCCGCTGGGATGGAACCTGGCGAAGTCCTCCCTTGAGAATCCCCGTTCCTCCATGACTGCGATCGCCAGCGCATCGCTCAGGGCCAGCATCGCCGTGGTGGAGGTGGTCGGCGCCAGATTATTGGAGCAAGCCTCTTCATCCACGCCCGTCTCCAAAATCAAATCCGCGAGGTTTCCGGCGCTTGAATTTTTCCGGCCGGAGATGAGAATCGACCTTGCTCCCTGCGCCCGGATGGAAGGAAAAAGCCGTACAATTTCGTCCGTCTCCCCGCTATGGGAGTAGAGAATGACGATGTCTCCCCCCGTCACCATTCCCAAATCTCCATGCACGGCTTCACTGGCATGCAGAAAGAAGGATGGAGTTCCGGTACTGCTGAGGGTTCCGGCCGTCTTCCTCGCAATGTGCCCCGACTTCCCTACTCCGCATGTAATCGTCCGGCCTGGGCAATTCAGCACCCATTCGACTGCCTGATCAAACTCCGCCCCGATCCGATCCGCCAAAGACGTGAGTGCCGCGGCTTCTTGCCTCAAAACTCGCTTGCCGACTTCGCTGGTCATTGCGGCCCCATGATCGTCTTTCCAAATAGCGAACCGACCCATTCCACCGCCATCTTTGCGGTTTCGTTATGAGTATCGAACAGCGGGTTCGTCTCCACAACGTCGACCCCGGCCAAGGCATAAGGGCAGTCGGGAGCATCGAGGAACTCCCGCAGCATCTCGGCCATCAAGTGCCCCTCACGATAGGACAATCCACCGGTGACCGTCGTGCCGGTTCCAGGGGCGAGGATCGGGTCGAGCACATCCACGTCGAATGAAATCCACAATTGCGTCGCCCCGGAATTTCGAAGCCACCGATCGAATTCAGCCATGGTTTGAACCACTCCGCGGCGGTCTATGTCATGCATGGTGATCGCAAGGTCGCCAGGCGTTTTGCGGATCAGCTCCCGTTCGCCAAAGTCCACATCTCGAAGTCCATACCACGCGCACATTTCGGGCATCAGGCGAGTTGCGGGAACGATTTCTTCCAAAATATGACTCCATTCGGAACTCATCACGCCGCCAAGACCGCTCGGCAAGCCTTGTAATGCCGCCACCGGCATTCCGTGGAGGTTCTTGGTAGGACTAGTAGCTGGCGTATTTGCATCAGCATGGGCGTCGATCCACAAAAGCGCGAGGTCGCCGTCATGCACTTCTAACGCACCGGAAACGCTTCCAATCGAAAGATCGTGCTCTCCGCCAAGGATTAGAGGGATCGCGCCCCGACTGATTGCATCCCTGGTGCGCGCCTTCACCTCGCGAATGCAGGTCATGAGTGACTCGAAATTCCTCATTCCGTCGCTCGCTCGAATTTCCAGGTCGACCGGGACATCCCCTTTGTCGATGACGGGTATGCCGAGGGCCCCCAATGTCTCTCGGATTCCTGCCAACCGCAGCGCTGCCGGCCCCAAACGGCTGCCGAGCCGTTTCCCACAAAGGTCGAACGGCACGCCGATAACTTCGATCACATTGCAAGTGTACCGGTGACGCCCGCGGCCGTTGTTCTCGGACTTCCGGACCTGCCCTCAGCCTCACCCCAGTACACTAAGCGGGCATGCCAACCGTTGGAGTCGTCGCCATCCAGGGCGACTTTGAAAAGCATACCGAGGCGCTCCTTCGTAGCGGCCTATCGCGTGACTCCATCCGTGAAGTGCGTACCGCCGGCGATTTGGAAGGCGTCGACCGGCTAATCATTCCGGGCGGCGAGAGCACTACCGTCGGGATGCTCATGGAAAGGTTTGGACTTGGCGACGCCATCCGCACCTCCGCCGAGGAAGGAATGCCCATTTGGGGCACCTGCATGGGCATGATTCTGATGGCAAAAGGAGTGGAAGGACGCCCCAACCAATACTCCTTGAACCTGTTAGACATAGAAGTCCGCCGAAATGCTTTTGGGGCGCAAGTCCACAGCTTCGAAGACACCGTTCAGATCAACGAGATCGATCATCCCGTAACAGGAGTGTTCATCCGCGCTCCAATCGTAAGCAAGCTCGGCAAGGATGCTCGCTCAATCTGCAAATATCGCGGCTCGATTGTAGCGGTGCGACAAGGGAACCGCATCGGGACTTCATTTCATCCGGAGCTTACGGACGACGATTCCATGCACCGCTGGTTCCTGTCCCTAAAAAATGATAAGCCCCGGTCTGAGGGCTAGACTCGGGGCTTGGGGGAGGGAGGAAAGAATGGCTTTTCAGTTTTCGTTCGTGCTGCGGTATTCGACCCTCGCACCGTTCACGAAAATCGGATCTCGTTTGATTGCGGCGAAGGTCTGAATCGGAACGAACAACAATCCGTTCCTCTCGACTGTCGCGCGCGGCAAACTTATCCGCTTGCCATTTAGACGCGCATCCGACGAATTCTGTTCAAGTTTAAGGGTGTTTTCTTGATCTTCCAAATACCATGCATTGGAATTGGTGCGGCTCACATCCAATCCCAATTGCTCGGCAACTGCCTCCAACGGCACCATCACAATTCCGTTTTCCGGAAACGGAGTTTGGCCTGAGCGGAAGTCCAGCACGCGGTCCCGGAATTCGATCCGGATGTCCCGATCCGACTCATAGCGATCGTCTCGGTCGCGAGAATCGTCGCGGTTATCACGGTCGCGGTCGCGGTTCTCACGATCGTAGCGATAATCCAGGTCGATGTCCACTTCCCGGCTAAATGCCGCGCCCATCTTTTGACCCTTCTGGACGATCTGCTCTCCGCTAGTGTTGAGAGCGTCGGTTTCTGAAATCACGATGCCGGCGAGCACACCGATTACTGCGCCCTCGAACGGTTTCCGGAAGATAGTGCCAAGCAACAATCCGCCGACTCCCGATCCAAGAACAACATTTTCGCGGCGCGTCGCTTTCTTCGCCTCAAGCCGTCCATCGCGTCCGCGGCGCACAAATCGGTCGCCCAGCGGAAGCGGATATGCTTCGATTGAAACCCGCTTGCCATCCGGCAATTCCAACGAGGTGAACTCCATATCGGCGTAAGCCTTTCGGTCTCCGTCTTTGGATCGTATCTCCAAAATCTCACCAATTAGCCGCGTACCGCTTGGCAAAATTCGGTCGTTGTCGACCGTTGCCGTGATCCGGTCGCCACGATGATTGGACTTCGCACTGATCGCACTTTCGAACTTGATTTCTACGACTTCATTGTCGCGGATGAGAACGCGATCTTGCGACTGGGCAACCGCCGATCCGACCGACAAAAGGAGCAACGCGAGGGGCGCTAGGGTTTTCAATTTCACTTCACCTATAGGGGAACCTACCTTATTCGACGCGGAAACTCATGGGCAGTTTCACTGACATTTTCAGGCCGAGGGAGTCAGGGAAACCATAAGGTCCTGCCCGACTAGTTTAGATTTGACAACCTGCCATTCCGGCACTTCCGGAACGGTGGAATTCCCTTCGAAGCTGATCCAACTGGGTCCTGACCCAAGGATTTTGGGGGCAATGAACAGCTCGATCCGATCGGCTAATTTTGCGGTCAGAAAACCTGACAATGTAGCCGCACCGCCCTCTACCAATAACCCGGTGATTCCGCGCTCAAACAGATGTGCGCAAAGATTGGCCAGGTCCAACTTTCCAGATTCCCAGTTCCCCGCCAAATCGCTTTCCGATTCGGGCCGCTCGGTGATCCTTACCGTCGGCGCTCGATCATTAAAGATCTTCAGCGAATCCGGCAGGTTTCGGATTCGGTCGATCACGAATCGAACCGGCTGGTTGCGAACCTCGATATGCCGGACCGTTAATTCCGGATCGTCCAACTCTGCGGTCCGGGTTCCCACCAGCACGGCTCCGCATCCCGCTCGGAGGCGATGCGCTTCCATCCGCGCTTCGAGGCCAGTAATCCACTTGCTGTGGCCCGCCGCCGTGGCAATGCGTCCGTCCAGGGAGATCGCGGCCTTCAAAATTACCGTCGGGCGGCGGTTCTCCATGGCATTCAGCCAAATCCAATTGACCTTCGACGCTTGTTCGACGAGCAGACCGCCTTCGACATTGATTCCGGATTCAGCCAGCCGGGCAGCCCCGCCCATCGCTTTCGGATTAGGATCGCTGACCGCATAAACCACCCGCTCAACGCCAGAACGGATCAATGCCTCGCTACAAGGGGGTGTGCGGCCCTGGTGATTGCAAGGCTCCAAGGTTACGTAAGCGGTCGCCCCTTTCGATCGTGTCCCTGCGTCAGCCAAAGCCGTCGCTTCTGCATGCGGCCCGCCGGCGAACTCATGCCAACCTTTCCCAACGATCTCTCCGTCTCGGACCAAGACACACCCTACGTGTGGGTTCCGCGCCGGAAACCCGTTCCGAGAGAGCTCGATCGCTCTCTCCATGAACTGTTCATCCAGTTGGCGATTCGTCATCTGGATCCCGTTTGGCATGGTCTCGAAGCGTGGCTTCGAGAAGCGCTTCCATATTGCGCTGCGACTCATCGCGGTATTCGGATCTGGCCCGCCGAGCAATCAAATAAGCGCCCACAATGCTCCCGATTAGGGCCGCCGCTTCCACCCCAACGTAAATCGCCCCCCGCCGAAGAAATGCGATCTGCTCGGACCGAGGCGCGGAGCTGGGCGGACGGACTCCAACCACCCAAATGTACGCGAACAGCATCGCCACGCTGAAAATCATCAAACCGGTGGTCAAAATCTTCAGCCACATAGCGCACTTAGCCTCCGGAAAGTGCTTTCGATACTCGTTCCCGTAGTCAAGTGGCTTCCCACCACGAACAGATTCGCTCCCGCCTCCCCGGCGATTGGAAGCGTGTGATCATCGATCCCGCCATCTACTTCGATATCGATATTTGGCGCCCTTTCGCGGATCCACCTGACCTTGTCCAGGGCAGACTCAATGAACTTTTGCCCTCCCCAACCGGGATTCACGGTCATCACTAAGACTTCATCTACAGAATCCAATAACGGCTCGACGGCGACTGCTGGCGTTCCCGGATTAATTGCGATTCCCGCCTTAACTCCCATGCCATGTAAGGTCTGGACCAAGCGGTGAGCGTGAGCAGTTGCTTCGGCATGAAAAATGATCCGCTGGCATCCCGCTTGGACAAATGCTTCAAAGTGCCGCTCCGGGGTCAGAGTCATGAGGTGAGCTTCCAGTAGGAAATTCCCTAGCTTCCGAAGGCCCTTGGCCACTCCGTCGCCGATTGTAATGGGAGGAACGAACTGTCCATCCATCACGTCGAGGTGGATCAACTCCGCCCCCGCAGAAAGCAGCTTGCGAACTGGCGTCGCCAGATCGCTATGGTCGAAGGACAATATGGAGGGGGCGATCAATCGACTTTCGGCGCCTCCGCCTCCGCCTGCTTCTCCTTTGTGGTCACCAATTGATTGTCGTAATAAATCTTGAACGTGGCTTGCTTACCGTAGCCTTGAGCTGGGATCTCGATCGTGTCGTCAGGCTGATGCGGACTTTCGTAGATGGTCCGTTCCCCACGAGCATCCACAATATCCACCCGCAGCACAACCTGATCCTGGAGTCCGGTAAGCCTGATCTTGAGGTTGTAGAGGTACTGCTTGTCGTCATCGGGATTGAGTCCGGTGACGCTTGCCGATTTGCCACTGCTCACCACCACACTCACCCTCGCGTACCGGTCGACTTTCGCTTTCGGCTCGGGAGTCTGCGACGAAATCAGTCCCGCATCATATTTGGGATCGGGTTGGCTGGAATAGTTGTCGCTGAGGGTCAAATTGACGGCTTCTAGCATCGCCCTCGCTTTGTCCATCGTGAGTCCGCGCAAGTCGGGCAAAATCACATACCGGGAAC
>DATFHI010000012.1:0-6451 GCA_035248525.1 Fimbriimonadaceae bacterium
CCGCCAACCGCTGACAGAGGAACTGCTTTTCATGCGGCGGAAACATGTTGATGATTCGGTCCATCGTCTCGTAAGCAGACGACGTGTGAACGGTGGAGAAAACCAAGTGGCCCGTTTCACCAGCTTGCATCGCCGAGTGCATGGTCTCTTGGTCGCGCATTTCACCAACGAGGATGACGTCCGGAGCTTCTCGAACGACGGCGCGGAGTGCAGGTCGGAATTCCAGGGTATCGATGTGGACTTCGCGTTGGCTGATGTACGCCATCTTGTCCTGATGTACAAACTCAAGAGGGTCCTCGATGGTAACGATGTGCGCCGGACGCGCTTCGTTGATTACGTCGATCATCGCCGCGAGGGTCGTCGACTTACCGGAGCCCGTTGGCCCCGTCACGAGGACAAGACCGAGTCGGTGCTTACAAAGCTCTCGAAGAACCGGGGGTAAGCCCAAATCTTCGATCGTCATGATCTTGAGCGGGATGATTCGCATCATGATCGCCCAAGTGGTCCTTTGGAAATAAATATTGGCGCGGACTCGGCACTTTCCTTCGACTTCGAAGGCAAGGTCCATTTCTAGCGTTTCTTCAAAGACCTTGATCTGCCGCTCGTCCATGACCTCGCTGATCATGCGCTTGGCTTGCTCCGCATCGACTACCGGAAAATCACCGGGAAGCGGTTTGAAAATGCTGTGCTGCCGCATAGTCGGCACTGCGTTTGCCTTGATGGCCACGTCCGACGCTCTTTCTTCATATCCAATTTCAACGAGTTGGCGGAGAGTTACCTTCGTGATGTCCTGCATAGTGATTTAGCTCAATCTTATCCTGATGTGCGCCTCGACGTTCCAGATTTAACGAGGAGGGAGTATACCAATGCCCCTACCGCAATGGCGGAAACAAAAACAAGGATCCAAACTAACCAATTGATCCCACTTCCCGCGACGTTGGACGGTTCCTTCACTGGCGTTTGTTCGCCGCCCTCGGGCACCGTTATTTCTTCGGGATTTTGAGTGTTCAACTTCATGCGATATTCCAAGGTTTGGAACGCCGCATCGAAGACTCCTTCGATCTGGATGGGATCCCCCTCTCCGCCAAAGGACAAAAGCGTTGATTTCGATGGGCTTTGCCCAATAAATTGCACGGTCAGACCGGAAACTGTTGCCGGCGCCGGGTATCCGGCGAAGGCGCGAGCGATTTCCTGCAGATGAAATCCCTTTCCCGAGCGGCTGATTATTTCGTCGATTGCGCACGTGGCTTTTATCGTCGTCAGGTTTGCCGATTCGCCGGTGATGGAGGATCGGCCGACCGCCAGGCCGCGCGGCTCAGAATTAAGTAGCTTCCCGAGTTGCAGGATTTGGACCTTCAGTTGATCCGCAGGATAAGCGGGATCGATGGTGCGGGCCTCCAACAAATCTGCCCGCGAGCCGTTCGGGTCGGGCCGGATTGTCAGCAAAACTTGCGGGCGCACGGTCTGAAATAAGCTCTTTGGGGGAGCTTGCTGTGCGCTTACTGAAGCCGCGATGGCAAGGATGCCCAGACAAACGCGCTTCATGACTTGCAAACTCTACCCTAGCCAGAGTTGAAACTTCGCCAATAACCACTCTAGGGCGCGCACCAGCACAATTATTTCGTGAACAGCCCTAAATGTAGAACTTCAACGGGACATTAGACGTTCTTTACGAAAGGCGCATGGTTCCGCACTGAGAAGAAGGGCTATAATGCCTGACCCGATCTTGAGGAAGGCAAGAACGCTTATGAACGACACCCAATTAATTCAAGAACACCACGGTGGTTACCTGCTGACGCCAGAGGGCCACAAAGCTTTGCAAGAGGAACTCGAGCACCTTACCGTCGTAAAGCGTCCTGAAATCGCGGATCGGATCCGTGAGAGCCAACAGCATGGCGAATTCAGCGAAGACAACAGCGAACTCGATGAAGTCAAGTTCGAGCAGGCGATGGTCGAAAATCGCATCGCCGAACTGAAGAATATCTTCGGAAATGCGACGATCCTCGATGACTCCATGATTCCGACGGATTACGTGGGGATCGGATCAAGAGTCGTAGTGGAAGACGTCGAGTTCGGAGACGACTTCGAAGTACGCATCGTTACTTCGATCGAAGCCGATCCAAGCCGTGATCTGGTCAGTAACGAATCGCCCATGGGTACCGCTCTGCTTGGCCACTCGATTTCGGACAAGGTCGTTTTTGAAGCGCCCGACGGACGCAAGCAGTTCAAAATCCTGAAGATCTCTAAATAGGTGCGGCGGTTTCTTCCGGCGGAGTAGTTGAGGACCGCGCTACGGCGCGGTTTTTCACATATGCGAGGAGTTTGCGGAGCCATTCATGGCGTGCTTCGGCTAAATAAAGAAGGTTCTGTTGTGCCAAATGCCGCACCGGATCCTCGTTGGGCGAACTGAGTTGAAGGTCGCGCTCCAGGTCATGCACAAACTGCTTGCTCTCCTGTAACCAGTTTTTGACCACCCTCGATTGATCCGTCGGTTTCAGCCGGGCGAGGAAGTAAGCCCGAGTGCGCAGAGGGTCGATCATATACGCCATCTCGGCTCGATCGGGGGGAAAGCTGAGCCAACTCTGCAGTAATGAAGTTCCCGGCGGCGTTAAATCGTATTCAGTGCGTTCCCGGTTCGGGACCCCAACTCGACGGGCTTCTCGGACGAGACCATCTTGCTCTAGGCGTCTTAGAACTCGGTACACCGACCCGCTCTCGGCGCTCCAACGTCCGCCGCGCATCCGGTTCATCTCTTTGCGCATCGCGTAGCCAGAGTTGACCCCCTCGCCAACCATTGCCAGGATCAGATATTCCAGTTCGCTATAGGGTCCGTTACTCGCCATGTCTATGAGTCGTTCCGCGAGTCTCCCCAAGCCGCACCGAACGCCGTTTGTTAATGTATACCGGAATATGTCCCCGATCAATGGATTTGGCACAAATGTAGCAAAAAATGCGAATCCAGGAACCATTGCACCCATCAGCCCCAGATACCTAGAATTGGCTTTCTAAATTCGCAACATTCAGGTAAGATAGGCCTTCCCCCACAAAAAGGAGCGGGCTAAAACGTAAATGGCTACTTCAAATACTGGTCAAACCGGAGCGGAAGGCGGGAGTCTTCCCCTTCCAAAATCGCGCCGCGGCATTAAGGGTTTTTATAGCGAAGTCCAGCGCGAGATGAAAAAAGTAAGTTGGCCGACGACGAGCGAGACCAACCGATTAACCGGCGTCGTAATGGCCGTCACTTTACTTTGCGTCGCGGTTTTGACTGGACTTGGAGTTATCTTCTCCACCCTAATCGAAGTCATCACCCGGGGGTCGATGTAAGATGCCACGCTCCTGGTATGCCGTTCACACCATCGCCGGACACGAGGGGAAGGTTAAAGATGTTCTTACTCGGCGCGCCCAAGTGGAGGGGCTGTGGAACCTGGACCTATTTGAGATCTTGATCCCTACCGAGCGCGAAATGACCACGCGTAACGGTAAGCGGTACGAGATGGACCGCAAGGTTTTCCCGGGCTACATTCTCATCCAGATGTCCCTTTCCGATGAAGCTTACAAGCTCGTCAAGTCCACCAGTGGTGTAACTGGTTTCGTCCAGAGCGGCAACAAGCCCGTGCCGTTAGAAGAGTATGAAGTTCGGCGAATTCTTTCCAACCTGGAAACGAGCAAGGAGGCGCCGAAAGTCTCCTGGAACAAAGGCGACGCTATTCGCGTGGTAGAAGGACCTTTCAGCGATTTCTCTGGAAAGATCGAAGAGGTCAACAGCGACAAAGAGAAGCTCAAAGTCCTTATCAACATCTTTGGTCGCGATACTCCGGTCGAGCTGGACTACAACCAAGTCGAAAAATTGTAGACTTCTGTCTAACATTTTTTCACGGAAAGAGATATCATTAAGGCACTTCGTATGCCTTTACCAATCCAACCGGCACGCTGGGTGGTGCCAGAACGCAATGCAGAGGCTGAAGCAAAACTTCAGTCAGAGTTGGGAGTCCATTCCATTGTCGCCGCTCTTCTGGCCCAGCGAGGATTCGTGGATGTCGAAGAAGCCAATAAATTTCTGAACCCCTCCCTGGATCATCTACATGATCCTAAGCTGCTGCCCGATTTCCGACAAGCGGCCGACGAAATCTTGGGAGCAAAAGAGCGCGGCGACCTGATCTTCGTCCATGGCGACTACGACGTCGATGGAGTCACCAGCGCGGCGATCCTTCATCGATTCCTGAAATCCATTGGCGCGAACGTGGAAACCCACGTCCCCCATCGCATGAAGGAGGGTTACGGAATCCACGGCTCGGCGATAGATGTTGCGAAGCAGTTGGGCGCCAAACTATTCCTCACCTGCGACTGCGGAATCAGCGCGCACGACCGGATTGAGGCTGCTCGCGAAGCGGGCATGCGGGTTGTGGTAACTGACCACCACTCCATCGGCAATTCCCTACCAAACGCCCATGCCGTCGTAAATCCTCACCGCTCGGATTCAAATTATCCATTTGCGGAGTTGAGCGGGGCGGGAGTTGTGTTCAAACTCTGCGCCGGAATTGCCGCCGAGCTGGGTCTACCGGTGGATAAGTATTACCGTGCGTTCCTAGACCTCGCCGCGCTCGGAACGGTGGCGGACGTTATGCCTTTGCATAACGAAAACCGCGTCATCGCCAAATACGGATTGCAACGCCTAGCGGACACCAAGAAAGTCGGACTTCAGGCGCTCAAGCAGGTAGCCGGAATTAAGTCCCCCCTAGCGACCTACGCAATTAGCTACCAACTGGGTCCACGCATTAATGCAGTTGGCCGCTTGGACGATTCGGGCCTTGCTCTGCGTTTGCTCCTCGAAAACGACTTCAGCGCGGCGATGGAGATCGCGCAATCGATCGAGCAGTTCAACGTGGAGCGTAAGGACGCCCAGAAGCGGATGGTGGACGAAGCGGTAGAGATGGTAGAATCGCGCGGACTCGCTGACCGGTTCGTCATCGCCGTGGCCCATCCCGAGTGGCACGCCGGCATTGTGGGGTTGGTTGCGGGACGACTGGTCGAGAAGTACCGCCGCCCGGCCTTTTGTTTTGTCTTGGACGAGAACCATGGCCTTTGCCGTGGGTCGGCAAGATCCATTCCCGCTTTCAGCGTCGTAGATGCAATCCGGGCTTTTCCTGAGTTCATCCAAGGTGGCGGACACACTATGGCAGCCGGATGCTCCTTCCCCGCCGAGCATTTCGACAAGGTTTACGACATGCTCAATCAATTCGCGATGAGCGTGCTGACGCCTGAAGACTTTGTAGTCGCGCACCAGGCCGACCTCGAGGTTTGTGCGGAGGATCTGTCGTTGAAGGTGATGGAAGAGCTGAGCCTAATGGAGCCGTTTGGCGAAGGTAACCCTGAACCGGTGCTGATTTGCCGAGAGCTGAACCTATCGGGAATCAATCCAACCCGAAACCCTGACCATGTGCAATTGGTGTTGCGAAGCGGAAATGGCGCAAATGTCCAAGGTGTAGGGTTCAACATGGGTCCAAGGTTTGCGGAGTCAAAACCAGGAACGATCATCGACTTACTATTCCAGCCGAAGATTGAGGAGTTCAACGGGCGCCGGGTTAAGTGGCACGTGAAAGACTTTTCCGAGAGAGCCGTTTAGCTACCGACTTCAACGGTAACCATCTGCTGCAAACCGCCTCGGCGAATCCAAACTCGGATATGGTCGCCGATTTCCTGATCGGCCATGATTCGGGCGAAGTCGATCTGGGTCCTTACCGCTTGATTTTCGATAGCGTAAATCACATCGCCTTTTTGTAATCCGGCACCATCTGCGGGCGAGCCCTTGGTGACACTATCGATTAGCGCGCCAGTTTGAGTTAAGGCGTCGCGGCAAAAGATGCCGATCGCGGGATATTTGACCGTGTGGTCGGGAGACAAAAATCCGGCGACGACTCGATTAAAAACCTTCGTTCCAACGGTGTAAGCAGCGGTAAGGACACCCGGGCCGTATTGCTGCAAAGTCTTTTCTGGTCCGAGTCGAGCGCCCCCGTTGCCTCCCACCAAGTCGCCATTGGCACGGATTTTTTGGACATTCTGGCTTGGCGACATACCCAGGGCGGCATTAATCGCGCCCGCCAATTCGCCATTCATGGTGAAGAGCAGCGACCCTCCTAGAGAAGGAAGATTGTTTTCCAAGCGGATTTCATCCAACTTCACGACTCGTCGGGATGGGTTCACAATTCCGTAGGTTTCACCCGCGCGTTCGGCCCTCACCGGTCCGCTCGGGGTGATGGCAAGCATGCCCTTATTACCCGCAGACGTGGAGGAAATGGTCACGGGAGATGCGGTCGAAGTCCACTCGTCGGCCTTTAGCAAAACCAATTGGGTTGGTTCGTCGGAGGCGATCCAATCCATCTTGATCATGCTGCCTTCGTTGGTCCGGGCGGATACTTCCTTGCCCTTGACGGCCGTCGCGTGCGCTAAGAAA
>DATFHI010000013.1:0-8833 GCA_035248525.1 Fimbriimonadaceae bacterium
ACATCGGCCGTACGAGGCCGTAGTTGAATACGATTGCTCCAAGGGCCGCGACCCACGGCAGCATGGTTGGATCGACGGCATTTCGAGCCAATTGGCCAGCGGCGCCGGCGCCTAAGGAGAGCGAAAAAATGTCGATCGGGCTGATCGCAAACAGCGACTTAAACTTACCAAACCTTCCCAACTTGGCAAGGCTGCCCATTCGAGCCGGAGCGGTCAGGGAATGGTGTGGGTCTGCGGTCGGACTGTGGGCGCCATGAGTTCCGGGAGCACCCTGGCTACCATTGCCGAGGGCTGCGTGATGGGCATGTCCAATCGCGTGTCCACCGTGCCCGTGTCCATGTCCCAGATCTAGGTGCGGGTGGCCGTGCCCATGCCCATGGCCGCCGTTATTCCCGTGATGTCCACCATGGAAGAAACCCATGGCGACCAATGCGCCGAATCCAACCGTCCCGAGCCAGAAGAGAACTTGATAGATAAACAACGCTTCACCAATTTACACGGACTTCGATGAGATGGAGTTTCTTAATTCTTTCCGCCACACGAATCTCAGGCCCGACCACTGATCGTCGATGGCGCAGACCTTATTGTCGACGAGTCCCGTGGGTAGCAGCACATCTCGCAGCAAGTTTTCCGTAATCTCGGTTGGAAGTTTGGAGGATTTCTTGGGCCAGCAGATCCAAATCGAGCCATCTGGTTCAATTTCAATCCGCCTCTCGCTGATCGCTTCCAGTTCGGCTCGAGTCTGGCAAAACGCGATCAATATGTCGATTGTGGAATCGGCCAGTTGGAAGGGCTCAATCGCCGCTTCAAAACCCGGGACTGCTCGGACGATGGAGACCCTTGAATCCGGCTTGATTCCCAGCTTCTTGGGAAGAGGTGTACCGGAATAGCCGGCATTCATCAGACTCCGTAAATTTCTCCATATTTCGCCTGCAATCCGGCGAGAAGAGGGCCCGGTTCCATCGGCCGACCAGTCACTTTGGTTACTAGATCAGTAGGGGTGAAGAGCTTTGCCCGCGAATAGACCTCTCGGCGCAGCCAATCTAACACCGCGCCAAATTCCTGCCGGTCGAGCACATCTTCGCCCAGGTCGCGCCGGATGCACTCCCACATCTGATAACAGATCACATTCCCCATCGTGTAGGTGGGGAAATAGCCGATAGTGCCGCGCGACCAGTGGACATCTTGGAGGCAACCCAATGTGTTCGTAGGCGGAGTGATGCCCAGGTATTCGGTGTATTTTGCTCGCCAGGCTTCCGGCAAATCGGCAATGTTGACTTTTCCCGTCAAAATTTCCGTCTCCAATTCAAAGCGAACCAGAATATGAAGGTTGTAGCTGACCTCGTCTGAACCGACGCGTACAAAGGTGGGCTCCACTTTGTTGATGGCCCGATACATGGCCTCGGCATCGGCCCCGATCTCAGAAAAGGCGGATTTAAGGTCAGGTAGAAATTTGCTCCAGAACCCTCTCGAACGGCCCACTACGTTCTCCCAGAACCGGGATTGGCTCTCATGGACCGCCAAGCTAATTCCACCTGGCAAAGGCGTGCCTTCGAATTCCGGAGGGCTGTTTTGTTCATAGAGCCCGTGACCCATTTCATGCAGGGAACTGGAAACAATCCCTTTCAAATGGTCGCTGGGACGCGTGGTCATTCGGATGTCCCGATTGTCCAAGTGCGTGCAAAAGGCGTTGTTGCAAATGTCCAACCGGCCGGCGCTAAAGGAGAACCCGATCGCAGCGGCGGCATTTTCGGCAAATTGGCGGAGGGTTGGCCGGTCAAACTCTTTTGCCAAGAATTGGTCGTCAACCGGCTTGCCCTCTTCTCGAATCCGGCGGAGCAATTCGATGGTTGGCCCTTTGATGTTCGAGAAGATATCGGTGGCGGATCTAAATGTGGCGCCCTCCTCGAAGAGGTCGATGAGGGGATCGTAAATGTGGTCCCGATATCCGATCCTCTCGGCAGTTTCTCTTGCAATCTCAAAGAGCTCGGTCAGATATGGGGCAAGCTTGGGAAAGTCATTGGAGGCTTTGGCAACTTTCCACGCTTCATATGCGTCGGATGACACCCTGGCCTTTTTGGCTACCAATTCCGCGGGCAAGCTGCCTTGGGTTCGCAACTCGCGTCGCAATACCCGCGCCGTGGCGGCTTCAATTGAACCGGGGCGGGACTCGCTTTCAACGGCATCGACTGCCTTTCGGAATGCATCAGACGTGAGCTTGGCGTGGCGCATTTTGGCCAGTCGCGCGACCTGCGCACTGCGAGCCTCGGTGCCGCCTGGAGGCATCAAAACTTGGCGGTCCCAGTTCATCAGCGACAGGGACGCGTCGATAGCGTCGATATCCCGGTATTGGTGGATGAGGTTCTCGTAAGCGGAGCCCATTGCTTCCTGAACCTTACTCGAAATTCCTCCGCGATGCTGAGGGTTAACTCAATCCGTAAATGGCGCGGTATTTTTCTTCGAGGCCCGCCAGATAATCTTCCGCCCCCATGGGTTTCCCGGTGACTCGTTGGACCAGTTCCTTGGGCGTGTAGCGCTTGGCTTGAGAATAGACCTTGAGTTTCAACCATTCCAGAATCGGTTTGAATTCGCCTTTGGCCATGTTGGCTTCCGGATTGGGAATGTCGACTTTCAGGGCATTCCAAATCTGATAACTGAGCAGGTTGCCCATGGAGTAAGTGGGGAAGTAACCAATTAACCCTCCGGACCAATGGACATCCTGCAAGCAGCCAACCGAATCGGTTTTCGGGACGATCCCAAGGTATTGACGGTACTTCTCGTTCCAAGCTTCCGGTAAATCATGGACGGCCAAAGCCCCTTCGAGAAGGTCGCACTCCAGTTCGAACCGCACCATGATATGCAGGTTGTAGGTGAGTTCATCCGCCTCAACGCGAATGAAACTGGGCTTAACCTTATTGACCGCGCGGTGGAACTCATCGATGCTGCGATTCTGTAGCGCCGGGAATGTGCTTTGCAGCTTGGAATAAAAGTGCTCCCAAAAGGCTCGACTTCGACCGATGATGTTCTCCCAGGTACGAGATTGGCTCTCGTGAATTCCAAGCGACACGCCTCCGGCTAACGGAGTGCGGTCCCAATGGGCAGGGGATCCTTGCTCATACATTCCATGCCCGGCTTCGTGAAGCGACCCGAAAATCGAGGATCCCAGGAACTCTTGGAATCGAGTGGTGAGCCGCACATCGCCGGAGGAAAAGTGAGTGCAAAACGGGTGCGGGGCCACGTCTTGACGGCCGCGATTGAAGTCGAACCCGATCGCCTGAACCAACTCCTCGGTGAACTTGCTTTGACTTTCCTTTAGCCAGTCTCCGTGTAAAAAGGAATCGTCAGTCTCGGGTAGCTCTTGAATCTGCTTGACCAATTCGACTTGGCGGTCGCGCACGGAATCGAACATGCTTCGGACTTCCGCCGCAGTCGCTCCCTCTTCGTACTGGTCCAAGAGAGCATCGTAGATATGCTCCTTGTAGCCAAGGTGCTCAGCTTCCTGCCGGGCAAGTTCGAACATCCTTTGAAGGTAAGGGGCAAAGCTCTTGAAATCGTTGTTCGCCCGGGCCTCCACCCAAATTTCTTGTGAGTCAGAACCCAATTTCACCTTCTCCGCGACCAAGTCGGAAGGAAGCTTGGTGGCGAGATCGAAGTCCCGCTTAACAACCCGGATCATGGCGACTTCTTCTTCGGACTTCGCTTCGCCTTTTGCTTTTTCGAGCAGGCTTCTCGTCTCGTCGGAAGTGAATAGCTCATGCCGCATTCGGCTCAACCGGCCAACGTGCTCGCCTCGTGCCGCCGCTCCTTGTTTGGGCATGTAGGTTTGCTGATCCCAGTCCATGACCGCGGTAGCGGTGTCCAGGGCGTTGACGTCCATCATGCGATCGGAAAGGGCCTGCAGGGCTGACATGGCGCAATTCTACTTCCCGATTTTTGGAAAACCGGGACCAATCTCCTCAATATATTGAAAAAATTAATATGTCTGCAACCTTTTCGTCGAAAAGCAGATACCATTGGATCATGGGCGAGAAAAAAATCAAACGACTGCTGGTTGCAGATCCCATAACCGGAGGAGACCTCTACGTGAGCGAGCTCAGCAGCGAAGAGTCCGGCATATCGATTCGAGGCAAATTCGAAATTCCACGGTGGTCCAAGCTTACGCCCGAGCAGGAGCAGTTCCTCGAGACGTTTCTGCGATGTCGGGGCATGATCAACAGCGTGGAACGGGAATTGGGAATTAGTTACCCCACGGTGAAATCGCGGCTTGAGTCACTCCTTGCGGCTCTCGATCTGTCGCCGGTCAAAGAGGAATCGAGCAAGAAGGAAAAGTCCGCCGAGAAAAAGGCAAAGATTTTGGACCAATTGGAGAAGGGTGAAATTACCGCTGAGGAAGCGAAGTCGAAACTCAAGGGAGGAGGCAAATGAAGGAAGAAGTCAAAAGAATTATTCGCATGGTGGAAGAGGGAAAGATTAGCGCCGAGGACGCGGCGGAGCTGATCGAAGCCTTCGCAGGGTCTAGCCAGGAACCGGTTTCGGATGCCACACAGCCGAGCGCCGAATCGGACACCAAAACGGAAGGGGAGAAGAAAGACTTCTTCAAAGCGGTGTTCGACACCGTTGAGAAGATCGGCAAGGACGCCACGGAATCCGTCAATTGGAAGGAGATCGCCGAGCAAGCTCGTAGCTCCGCCGGCAAAGGATTCGAAGCCCTCAAAGAAGTCGGTGAAAAGATTTCCAAGGGAAAGTTTGAATTCAACATCTTCGGGTCGCACGAGACTCGCAAGGTAGATCTGCCCCTCAGTCTTGGAAGTGGAAAAACGCTACGCATTGAGAATCCATGCGGCAATGTGCGAATCGTCGGCGGGTTCGACGAGGGGCACGTAACGGCCGAGGCAAAGGTTCGGGGAAGTAGCGTGGAAGATGCCCGGGACAAGGCAAACGGCTATACCCTTGTGATCGAGGAGAGCGACGAACTCGTCCTCATCAAGCAACCGGATATGAGCGGTTTATCGGTTGACCTTAACGTGCAAATTCCCGCGAAGCGGTTCGTTGAAGTGAGGTCGGCGTCGGGGGACGTTTCAATTCTCGACACTCAAAGCGGCGCACGCGTGAACAACAAGAGTGGCGATATCCACCTGCGACAGTTGAACGGCACGGTTGAAATTTCCGCCTATAGCGGGGATTTGAACATTGAGGATACGAAGTCAGCCAGCTTGACCATCGAGAACAAGTCGGGCAACGTGAAGATGACGAGGATCGAGGGCAATATCAACGCTCGCACCGCCTCGGGCAATGTGAAGATCAGTCAGGCATCCGGAAAGACCATCTCGGTCGAAGCGGTCAGCGGTGATGTGGATATCGATCTGGACTCACCCGTGACTGGCAGTCTGAATGTGCGGACGGTGAGCGGGGATTCCCTGGTGAGCATTGTCGACGGCAGCGATTGCCGCGTCTCACTTTCCACCCTGAGAGGAGAAGTGGCGAGCGCGATCAAACTCGAGGACGAAGCCAAGGGCGATCAGAGGATCACCGGTCGGCTTGGAGAAGGCAAGGGGAGTTTGGACATTTCCGCGGTTACGGGAAATGTAAGTCTTGAAATGCACAACAGTGCGTAACTGAGTAGGAGCTTAACTGGAAAGCCTCGAGAAAGAGGCGTACCATAGAATCGTGATAACAGCGCCGAACCATGCAAGTGCAGCCAGAGTAGGGGCAATAGTTTGTATTGCTTTCTCTCTGGCAGTACTCTGTATTGCTGTCATTTTCCACGTTTTTGGATGGAGAAGTCAGGTGCAAATCGCTACTCGATTAGGGGAGATTTTATTTGCGCTAAGCTACGTGGTTTGCAGTTGCTTACTGTGGATTGCAATTAAAAATGGCGCGCCTAAGGACGAGTTGCGACTTTCGTTACGGGCCATGACGATAGCGCTGGGAGCTTTTGTTTTGCAAGTACTCGTTATTCACCTTGGATTAAGGTCGCTTGGCTCCTGAATCAGTTGGATAGCACGTGAATATGCCCAACCAACTCACTGACTGGCACGGCCTTGTTACTTTGTCCAGGCTGATTTCAATTCCCATGCAGTTAGCTCTTTCGCACCGGTCACGACTATTTCTGGAGCCGCTTCAGTCGGCAGGTAGCAGGCCGCAAATTGGACCAATCCCCGGTCCATAAAGACTTCGATACTGGTTCGGTCGATGTATAAGGTCAGATCGATGTCCGAGCGGTCGGAAAGGTAATCAACCGACCCCAAGTTACCGACGATCAACTTCCCGGGTTCACAGCGAAGCTCCAGCCGACCCACGCGGATTTTGCTCGGGCTGTTGGTCGATACTTTCGCGCGGATCTCCAAAAGATTGCTTCGCGGCTGGCCGAAGGCGGTGGATTCCGCCCTGGTAAAGGCGACTTTGTTCGTACGCAAAAGTTGGAGTTCACGCACGGGCAGGGCTGCCAAACGCAATTTGTTATTGCTTCTAATCAGATGAAGCTCGCGGGGCACGGACATCTGCTGATTGAAAGGCATATCCGGATACTTCCCGCCGCGCATCCATGAAATTTGGATTCGGCGCCCCTTTGGCTCATCGGAAAAGGTTTGGGCAGCGTAGTCGTTCGGGCCAAATGCCCCGGGAAGCGCTTCTTGTTCGGGCTTGAACTCGTATCCGTCAAAGCTTCCCACCAGATAGCGTCCAGATGCCGAAGATAAAACCCACTTTTTGACCTTAGATTCTCCATCCACCGGAATTTCGAAAAGATCCGGACATTCGCTTGAGCCAGGAATCGTGACGTTTCCCGCTGGGGTCCATTTCCTCAGATCGCTAGAGCGGAAGATTCCAAATCGATCGCCATCGAGGTAGAGCGCCATGATCCAGCTCTTGGTTGGTTCGTGCCACACGACCTTGGGATCTCGATTCTCGCCTTCGATGTGCGGCAAGACCGGGTTCGCGGGCAATTTGTGGAAGGTTTCCCCGTCCGTTGTATAGGCCAAGCACTGAGAGAACCTTTTGCCCTTGCTCTCTTCATTCGTCCCGCCGGCTGCGGTGTATAGCATCACCATCGGCGGATCGGATTCGGTTCCTAAACCGCACGTGTTTTTCCAATCCACCACCGCCGAGCCGCTGAACACGGTGCCAAGCTGGTCAGGCGCGAGCGCATTCGGCAGATTTTGCCAATGGATCAGATCGGCGCTCGTGGCATGCCCCCAAGTCATGTTTCCCCATTCGGTTCCGAATGGATTGTGCTGATAGAAGAGATGATATTTTCCACGGTAGTAGACGAGTCCATTCGGGTCGTTTAACCACCCTTTGGGCGCCGTGAAATGAAATTGGGGACGGTACGTCTCGGAGTATTGCAAAGCAGGGGGATTCATCAGAACGAGCGCCGCAAGGAACATTGCAACCCGAGGTTACTCGTTACGCAATTCCATTCTTCGCCGCCTGCAGCATGGCGTCTCCAAATCTATCGACTTCCTCGATTGAGGTGTACACGTTCGGCGTAACTCGTACCCCGCCAAAGTGCGGATGGCCGATCGTCGTTGTGTAGATGCCGTGCTTGCTCAGTAGCCAACTTTGCAAATCGGGCGGTTTGATTCCCGTGATCTCGACCGTTGCAATGGCGCACGAGTGTTCTGGATTCAAATTGGTATGAAAAACGACGTTCTTTTCTTCGCGCAACCGGTCGGCCCAGCGAGACCGCAGATATCGGAACCGGGCGGCTTTACGCTCTACTCCCAACATTTCATGAAAGGTCAGTGCTTCGCCAATTCCGTTGTGGATAGCGGCCGGGTGCGTACCAATCTCTTCGTATTTGCGAATGTCCTTGGCTTGGGTGGCTTCGGAAGCCATCAGTCCCCAGAGTCCTTCAATCTTGTCCCTTCGGACGTGGAGGAATCCGGTGCCCATGGGAGCCATGAGCCACTTGTGGAGCGACGTTCCAAAGTAATCACAACCCAACTGATCGCGGGTGAATGGGAATTGAGCAAAGGCATGAGCGCCGTCGACAATGACCGGAATTCCACGCCTTCTTCCAAGTTCGACCACTTGCCGTGCCGGGAAAATTTGGCCGTTCATGAAGCAGACCTGGCTGACGAGCATCAACTTTGTGCGCTCCGTTATGCCTCGCTCAAATGCATCGGCGAGTTCAGATGGACTCTTCGGAACGACTGGGGGATCCACTTGCACCATCTTGATTCCATCGCGTCTCTCCCGTTGCCGGATGGTCGTGATCATTCTGGGGTAGTCGAGCGTCGTAGTCAGGACTTCGTCGCCCGGCTGAAGCGGTAGTCCCAAAAGGCAAATTTCGAGCGATTCGCTGGCATTGCGGGTGATGGCGATCTCCTCAGCATCACATCCGAAGACCTTTGCCAGACGGCGACGTACAGGTTCAATCTCCGGCTCCACGTGTTGCCACATGTAATAGCTGGGCGCTTGATTTGAGTAGTCGATTTGACGCTTGAGGGCGTCCTGTACAACTCTTGGCGCGGGGCTGCATCCGCCATTGTTGAAGTTGACAATATTCGGGTCGAGGGTGAACCCCTGTCGCACCTGCCGCCAAAACTCCTCGTTGTCCGCTTCTGGGCTGTCTCGCTCTACGAGCTTCTCGATCCAGTCCAGAGAGTCGTTGCGGAATGCGGCGCTGGCTAAAGCGCCTCCCATGAATTGGCGGCGAGAGAGCATGTGGGAAGCATATCGAAATCCACGGATTTAATGAAGTGGCTTGGAACGGAAACTTTGCAAGATTCACCGAACGTCATAATGGGTTATGCGGCATTTACCCCGACACTTTTTCATCGTAGCCGGATTGGCGTTAGGCGTAGCTGTCGCCAACGCATCAGATCTTGGA
>DATFHI010000014.1:0-8713 GCA_035248525.1 Fimbriimonadaceae bacterium
GGGACTTATCAAATCGTATTGATAGTTCTGCTCCAGCACTTCGAAAGAGTTCGGGTCCGTCAGGCTCTTAGTTCCAACGCTGCTCGGTTCGATTTGTGAAGCGACATCTTCCACACTCACCGTTTGCCGGCCCACAGTCAAGTTGAATTCGCGGGTCTCCTTGATCAATCCGAAGCCCTGGTTGTATATGGTTACTTCGGTTGCGGTAGGCGCCGCGCTGGCGATGGCTAAGCCAATAGCAATATTCCAAATCATGCGAATTGAATCTCCTTTGTCATGAAACTGGACGTTCTGGCAGTTGCAGGTTTACGGTGAGTTAAGCGGGCACCCGACTAAATTCGCCCACCGCTTTTCTAACCACTGTCTTTTGGTCCTCATTCAGCTGAACCAGAGGGAGACGCACGCTTTCACAATCAAAGCCATTCAAGCTGGTGGCGTACTTAACGGGAACGGGGGACGGGAACGCGAACAGCGCTTTGAATACCGGCATCAATCGCTGGTGTATCGATCTCGATCGGGCGGGATCAGTGGCGAACGATTCAATTAGAGCCTTCAGCTCCGAGCCGACCACATGAGCCGCGACACTCACCAAGCCCATCCCTCCTACGCTCAAGATCGGTAGTGTGAGGCCGTCATCTCCGGAATATACACGGAAGCCTTCGGGAGCTTGGACGCAGACTTCGGCGATCTGGCCGATCATGCCGCTCGCTTCTTTCACGCCGACAATGTTTGGAATCTCAGCAAGTCGTAGAAGCGTCGGTGTTTCCAGGTTGATCGATGAACGAGGCTGGATATTGTAAAGCAAAACTGGCAGCGAAGTCTCGCGGGCAACCGTCGAGAAGTGCGCATACAGTCCTTCCTGTCCAGGTCGGTTGTAATATGGATTGACGAGCATGATGCCGTGCGCTCCCCGCTTCTCCGCTTCCCGTGTCATGTGAATGGATTCGGCGGTGTTGTAGGTTCCCGCCCCAAAGAGCACGCTCGCTCGGTCACCCACTGCGTTTAAGATCGTGCTAAGAAGCTGGAGTTTTTCGGATTCCGTTATGGTAGGGGATTCGCCGGTTGTTCCGTTGATAACCAGGCCGTCATTTTTTTGGACATCCACCAAGTACGATGCAAGCCGGGCCGCTTCATCAAAGTTAACTCCCCCATCCGAGTTGAACGGCGTGAGCATTGCGGTGAGGAGTCTTCCCCACTCTCTTGGTCCCTGGAATGCGCCCATTCCGCAATTTTACCGTTCAGTCTTCAATGGGAACGAGCCAGCGGATCTTCTTGACGACCTCCTCGATCGTCAATCCGCCCGATTCGATGATTGTGGCTCCGTTGGCAACGGATAGCGGCGAGTCGTCTCGAGTGATGTCGCGATGATCCCGCGTCTGCATTTGGCGACGCAGATCGGAATAGTCCGGGGTCCCCATTCCCTTTTCGCTCATTTCCAGATGCCGCCGCTTGGCTCTTTCCTCCAGCGACGCGGTAAGGAACACTTTGACCTGCGCGTGGGGGGCAACGACGGTAGTCACATCCCGGCCTTCAAGCGTGTATCCACCCTCCGCGACGAGAATCTGTTGTTGTCTAACCAATTCCTGCCGAATTGCCGGATGGGTGCTTAGTGCGCTAGCAAGCTCAGCGATGTCGGCAGTTCTTATTTGCGAAGAAACATCCTCGCCATTTAGTATCACTTCCGGGGGATCGTTTTCGCCAAATTTGATGTCGATCGTTTTAGCTAATGCCGCAGCTTGATCAGCGTCATTGGGGCCGAGGTCGGCCCGCTTAGCGGCGAGCGCCAGGGCTCGATACATCGCTCCCGTATCCAAATATTTCAAGCCCAGTTCTCGGGCAAGCGCCTTGGCGACCGTGCTCTTGCCGGCCCCCGCCGGACCATCGATCGCGATCACCAGTTTGGACATTTCGAAAGGCTACCCGCCGCCTTGCGTTACCGACAGGCGACGGAGATCCTCCTCAAAAGTTGGGTAGCTGGTGAAAATGGATTCGGCGCCGTGGATAACCGTTTCACCCTCCGCAACCAGCCCGGCAATTGCAAAGGCCATCGCAATTCGGTGGTCATGGTTCGCTTCAATGTGAGTTCCCTTTAACTTGGTTGGGCCCTGGATGGCCATCCCGTCCTCAAAGGTCTCCACTTTTGCTCCCATCGACCGTAAACCCTGGGCAACCATTTCTATCCGGTCACTCTCCTTTACGCGCAGTTCTCCCGCATCGCGAATCACCGACTCGCCTTCGCACTGGGTGGCTAACACGGCGAGCACGGGGATTTCGTCGATCAAGCGTGGCACCAATTGCCCTCCGATCTCAAACGGACGCTTCTTCTCAAATGGGCACGCTACCAATACATCCGCCACCGGCTCACCGAGCTCAAACCGCTCCTCATCTGGAATGCAAGGGATGCCGCACTGGTGAAACACTTCCACCAAACCCATGCGCGAGGGGTTGATGCTCAAGTCCTGAATCTCCAGCCGTGAGGTCGGCAGGATTGCCGCCGCTACCATGAAGAATGCCGCGCTGCTGATATCGCCCGGAACATTAAAGTCGAAACCCTCGAAGGTTTTTCCGCCCGTGATCCCGCAACGCCAGCCGACCGGTGTGAACTCGTCGTCGGCCGCATCGAGAGCTGACTGGGAGTCGAAATTGATATCCTCTTCAAATACGTGCACCCCGAGGTTGTCTAGGAGCATGCCGCGGCGGACAGAAACCCCAACCGCCGACAGCATCCTTTCCGTGTGATCCCGACTTAATTCTTTCTCGGTCACCCATGTTTCACCCGAAGCGCGGAGTCCGGCGAACAGCGTGCAGCTCTTGATCTGCGCGCTTGCAACTGGGGTTGTGTAATCAATCCCGCGCAATGCACCCCCGACGATTCTAAGCGGTGGATTATCGCCCTCCACCTTCGCCCCCATGAGGCGCAAGGGCTCGGCGATCCTGCGCATAGGACGGCGTGAGAGAGACGCATCCCCGACCATGGTCGCCGTCAGGGGCCGGCTGGCAATGAATCCCGATAGCAATCGCATGGTGGTCCCGCTGTTGCCACAATCCAAAACATCATCGGGCTGATTCCATTCGGGTGCGGGCCGGAGTTCAATCTCATTTGGTCCGACCCAGGTGTATTGCAAGCCCATTTGGGTCAAGCAACGCAAGGTCGACCCGCAGTCCTCAGATGTTAAGGGGTTTTTGATGTGAGATGCCGTTCTGGCGGCCGCGCCGAGCATAAAGGCACGGTGGGTCAACGATTTGTCGCTCGGTGGACGGAGCTTTCCCCGGATCGCGGTAACGGGTTGGATAATCAGCTTCACTTCGACTCGCCCTTTGCGGATTGCGCTTCAACGAAGAATTTCCGAACGGCAGATTCGTCATTGGCAGCTAAAGCATCGGAAAGCAAGCTCCACTCCTTCTGCATTTCAGCCATCGCCGCGCATAACTCCACGCGATTCTCCATACAGATCTGTGTCCAGAGTTCGGGATCGACCCCTCCAACGCGCGTCAGGTCTTTCCAAGAGCCTGCCGAAGCTTCAACCGAGTCCAACCTTGCGCCCAACCGGACAAGCGACGCTGCAATCGCATGCGGAAGGTGCGACAGATAGGCAACGTCTCGGTCGTGGGTTTGGGCGTCGATTCGGATTGGAGTGGCGCCCATCTCGCTAATCAAAGCTTCCAGTTTCTTCAATGCGGATTTGTCGGTGGATTTGAGCGGGCACAGGATCCACTTCGCTCCCCGAAACATCCAGGCGGAGGCGAACTTCGGTCCAGACTTTTCATGCCCCGCCATCGGATGACCGGGGATGAATCGATTATTTGGATGCTCCTTCAGCCAGGAAACTACCGGTCCCTTGATACTCGTGCAATCCGAGATTATCGACTCTGGCGACTTCAATGCGATCACGTCCTCAGCGAGTGATGCCGTGGCCTTTGGGGGAACGCAAATGAAAATGATCTCAGATTGCGCGACCTCCTTCAGTTCCCCTATCACATCCACACATCCACGCTCAAGGGCGATCTTGCTGGATCCTGGATTGGAATCCACGCCGGTTACATGGTGGCCATTCGCCCGACACGCCAAGCCGATCGATCCTCCAATGAGCCCACAACCAACCAAACCAATGGTCATCGCGGCACTCGCTTGGAGGGTGGGAGCATGGCCTATTTTGGCAGACTAGTTCCCGACAAGTTTGCGGAGTCGCTCCTTCGCTTGGCGCTGCAATTCGCCGTATTTGGCAAAGTCTCCCTGTCGAAGCGCCTTGTCGGCATCATCCAAAAGCTTCAGCGCTTCCCGAACGGCGGGTAACGATCCGGGTTGGGTTTGTTGGTGACCACTCTGACCCGGTACCGCAGGCGTTTGGGTAGGTGCTGCGGTTGCTCCGAAAAGCTTGTTCAGAGCCTCTTGGTAGGTGTCTCCAACTACGATTCGGTTGTTCAGCGCCAACACGACTTTTCGAAGCTCCGGGATCTTTTGGAGTCCGGAAGTGCGGCTCTCCAAGAACAGCGGCTCCACGTACATGACGCTTTGACCTAGGGGGATCACCAATAGGTTGCCTGGGCGCAGTTGACTCTGATCGTTACTTAGGAGGCGGTTCAGATTCGCAATGGTTTCATTCTGATTAAAGTTCGAATCCATCAGTTCCGGACCCGGAATGAGGCTGCCGCGGGAGTACTTGTAGAGAATCAAGTCTCCCAGGCGGCCAGGATCGCATTGAGCAGCCAGCCAGCCCGCCATATTTCCCTTCATTCGGGGAGTGAATGGCAGTATCTGCATAAAGCCCACGACCTGTTCATCGGGCAACTTCATCAACACATAATAGGGTCGCATCGGCTCCTTTCCGCCGCTGAGACCGCGCTGATACGGAATGTCCCAGGCGTCGCCATTGTTCAGGAAGCTCGTTGGATCCTCGACATGGTACTGCTGGAGCTTCTGCGATTGGAGGCGCAGCATATCCTCGGGGTATCGCAAATGAGATTGGAGGCTCTCCGGAAACTCAGACCAGTCTTTGACTAACCCGGGATAAACCTTCCGGTAGGCGCTAAGCACCGGCTCATGGCCATCCAGCGCATATGCACGCACCTCGCCCGAATAGGCGTCGACGGTGGCCTTGACGGAGTTCCGTATGTAGTTGATCGCACTTCCGCCGCCTTCAGAAAAGTCGCTGTAAGGAATGGAATCACTGACGGTGTATCCATCCAAAATCCAAATCAGGCGGCCATTGTCGATAACCAGGTACGGATCGTTGTCGAACTTGAGGAAAGGCAGCGCCTTGCTTGCCCGACTGAGGATGGAGCGGTGCATCAAGAGTCGACTTTCACCGGTGATGTTGCCGCTTACGAGGAGATTGCCGTCTCCCAGGACGATAGAGTAGAACAACCTGGAGAAGAATCCGCCGATAGGAATGCCTCGATTACCTTTCCAGCGGTACGTAACCGCATTGTCCTCCGTCAGGTAATCGAATTCATCGACTTTGGTATCCACGAGGGCGTACTCGTCGCTGTCCCCGAACTCCGGACTCCTGAAGTCGCTAAAGTAGATTCGCGGTTCGTCGATCTTAAGCTCTGGCAAACCGACTGGTGGAATATCGCCAACCAAGAATTTAGGTTGGCCGCTGTTTCCAGCAGTGTTCACCGGAGACATTGCCACGCCGAAACCGTGAGTGTATTGAAGTCGGGTATTCACCCAAGATTTGGCATTCGCCTGAAGGCCCTGAACCTCAATATCGCGGGCCGAAATCATCACCATTGTCGGCTTTCCGCCGATTATATAGCGGTCCAAGTCCACATCATTGAACGCGTAATATGTTCGAAATCCTTGGCTTCCCTCGAATCCCTTTCGCAGGATGGAAGGATCCCACAGCCGCATGTTGTCGAGCGTGGCCTTGGCGTCTTCAACCTCTTTGGCGGTAGGTGCATCGGCAACTTTGAAGTCGCGGACATCGATGCGATCGAGTCCGTAGGCGAATCGGGTCATGGCGATTGCCCGGCTGGCGTAGGGGCTTTCCTTGTTGATCTTGTCTGGCTCTACGACTAGGCGTTGGACAATGCCGGGAATCACGAAAATGCCAAGTAAGTACACTGCGCCAACCCCGACTCCGGCGATGATTGCCCCGCGGTATGGCACGCGTGATCGCATGGAAGCAAGGACCAATACCGCCGCTAAAAGCGATGCCACGGCCACCGCCTTCAGCGCTCCTAACTCGTAGATCGCGGAGAAACCCGCTCCGGTGAATTGCGGACTCCGAATCGTCCCAAACTGATATGTTTGAAGCCAGCACTTGGCGGCAAATGTAATGGCGACTGCGGCGATGAGAATGGAAATGTGGGACTGAATTTGGGGTCGACCCAGCTCAATCTTCGCAAGCGCGGCCAACATCTGGAGACCCACATATAGCGCAATGGTAACAATCGCCGTGGTGAGAGCGAGCCCAAATAGGAAATTCGCGATTGCGGTGTACCAAGGCAAGGTGAAAGCATAAAAGCCGAGATCGATGCCCAGGTATGGATCGGCCTTTCCGAATGGAACTGCATTCCTGGCCAGCAGCCACGTTTTCCATTCCGCCCCAATTCCAAATCCGGAAAACAGCGCGAAGATCGTGGCTGCGACCTTGACCCACTTGCCCCCCTGATCCTGAACCCAACCCATGGCATTGGTCACAATCCGCTGCCCGATCGTGGCCGGGCGATCGAAATAGACCATGCTCTGCTTCAACGCGACCCTCAAACTGAAATAGAACGCCAGGAGAGAAACTACGAATCCGATCAGAAAGAGCGTGCCTTGTGCGCCATAACCAATGGTCAAAACTTCTGGATGGCGGATGTCGTGGAGGAACCACTGGTACTCCGTGTATGGCCCCAGCGTCGACAGCAGAAGCACCGCGACGAGAAATACAAGTGCGCAGCCACAACCTCGGCGAACGGCCTTTTGGGCGGTCTCCTGATCTATCTCAAGTCTTGGAAAATTCGGTTCTTGCATTGAATCTCAGGGCCGGTGCGGCTTCATGAGTATAACTGTCCGAGTCTGATCGAGGTTGCATGCTCTCATCGGTCTCGTACGCCAAGCTGCACCGGTTCCTGTCGAAAGAAAAGCGATAGGGTCCAATCGATTACGATGCGGATTCTCCGGGACCAACTCGGCATCTTCATGAGATAAACCGTGCGGAACAGCCACCAGGCGACGAATCCCGAAAGCTTGATTCCGAATACTCGCGCCACCGCCGTCCGACAGCCAATTGCGGCCAGCGAACCCAGCGAACTGAACACGAATGGTCGAAGTGGCTCATTGGCAATGGATCGTAGGATATTTGCTGCCGCCACCGGACCCTGCCGAGAAGCGTTTTGAGCCGTCGCCAAATAGGGCTTGCCGTCCGCATCCGCGATTCTCGCCGAATCTCCGATCGCCCACACATTGGTAAAGCCATTTACCCGGCTGGTTGTCTCACATAGAATGAAGCCCTTCTCATCTCTGGGCAAGCCCGGGATATGGTCGAGCAAAGGCGATGGTGTAATCCCCGCGCACCACACCGTCGTCTTGGTTGGAACCGTCTCCCCGGTTGTGAGCGCGACCAAGTCGCTTCGAACTTCGGTTAGGGTCGTTCCGGTTAAGATTCTCAGTCCGCGCCTTTCCAGGTTTCTTCTTGCGAAGGCTGCCAAGTCGGCGTCGATGGCGGGAAGAATCCGCGACCCATACTCCACCACCACGACTTCCACATCTTCCGGATCGAGATTCGGATAACTCTCCGACTGCTCCTGAAGAAACTCGTGATATTCTCCCGCAAGCTCGATCCCGCTAAAGTTAGATCCAACAATAACAATTCTCAAAAACGCCTGCCGCTCTTTGGGATCCTCGATCGCGTTGGCGAGCTCCAACAGCCGAATTCCCCGGTCCCGGAATTCAATTGAATCTTTGAGTGATTTGAGCTCGAAAGCATGCTCCTTGAGACCCGGGATCGGGGGCATTTTTGTGGCGCTTCCGGGGGCGAGAATCAGGTGATCGTAATGCAGCATCTCATGGCGGTCGATGTCCGGCAAGCGGAATTGCACCCGCTGGGCACCCAGATCGACGGCTTCTACTTCGGCCATCAGGAATTGCACGTTTTTGTTCAGGAATTGCCGGATCGGTACGGTGACATGACGTGGTTCCAGGTTGCCGACTCCGGCCTCGATAAGCAGAGGATAGAAAAGGAGAAAGTTTTGGCGGTCGATGAGTACGACTTCCAGATCTGAGCGTCGCCTTTTTGCCAGCGTTTGAGCGGCATATGCTCCGCCAAAACCCCCGCCGACGATCACGACACGCTTTACTTCACCCGCCCTATTCATTACCTATCCAACGAGTCATTGTTTCGGACACGACCGAATTACAGTGTGAACTAGTCGGAGATTCTTAATTGGCTAGGCCGGTAGCGACGAGCGATTTCGAATCCATGCCGCCCGTAAAAAGCATCCAAAGTGGTCCAGTCGATGATGCAGCGGCGGACTCCTAAATCTCTCAAATGCTCAAGAGCTTTGCCGAGGAGTCCATGCCCCAAACCGTTACCGCGAAGCTCTTTCGCGATGCCAATCGGACCCAAGGAGCCCCAAATTTCTCCCAATGAGTTGCGCCAGACGGCTCCGCCAATTGGAAGTTTGTCGCTTGACCGCTGCAGCAAAGCAAATCCGTAAACCTTTTGATCGCGTACGGCGCAATAAACGCAGTTGGGTCCCTCGACATCGATTTTTTCAAGAG
>DATFHI010000015.1:0-3235 GCA_035248525.1 Fimbriimonadaceae bacterium
GTGGCATTCGGTTCTGGGATCGCTTTGCGCAGCCGCGGGTGCGCAACTGATATTGATTCCCAGCGCTTCTCCCGGCCGGGGATTCTCAGGCGAGGGAGTCGGTAACTTGGAGCGGTACGAGAGGTTATTGACCGCCGTATCCGAAGAGCATGGAATCTACTGCGCCAACTGCCAACTATGCGGATTCGAGGGAGGTAAGGGATTTGTTGGAGGCAGCATGGTCACCGATCCATTCGGCACTTCGCTCGCCAAGGCCCCTGTACTTGAAGAGCATCTCCTGCTTGCCCAAGTGGACCTTGAAATGGTGGCCGTCGCCAGAGCCCAAACTCCTCTCATTTCTGATCTGCAAACGGCGTGGTCCGACATTCGGCGAATTGCCAACGAATTAGATTTCTAATTCTGAGGAGATTTGTGTACAGTAGATGTAAGTCTACTATTGGAGAGATCAATGGGTGTGAAATTGGACATGATTGGGCTCGTCGTGAAGGATATCGACGCGTCGCTGGAGTTCTATCGCCGCTTGGGTATGAATGTCCCCACTGAATACGAAGGTCCCTACGTCGAGACCACACTTCCGGGCGGCATTCGCATTTCTTGGAATTCGGTCGCGATGATGCAAGAGATCGACCCGCAATGGGTGGAACCCGTCGGGCATCGCATGGGGTTTGCCTATCTCTGCGACTCGCCTTTCGAGGTGGATGAACGGCATCGGTCGCTGGTGGGACACGGATATACGTCGCACAAGGAGCCTTGGGATGCTTTTTGGGGTCAGCGATATGCGCAAGTGTTGGACCCCGATGGAAACATCGTAGACCTGTTTGCACCGTTAGAGACCTAGACCATGAAATCCAAAGTCAATCTCGAGGAGAAGTTTTCCCTGTTTTCAGAACAGTGGTCACCCAAGGTTGCCGGGGAGCTTAACGGGCAGCAAATCAAGCTTGTCAAGTTTATCGGCGACTTCGTGTGGCATTCCCACGAGGACGAAGACGAGATGTTTTTAACGGTGAAAGGCAGGTTCAGGATGGACTTCCCCGACCGATCAGAATGGATCGAAGAGGGAGAATTCATCATTGTTCCCCGAGGAATCGAGCACAAACCCTTCGCGGAAAAAGAAGCGGAGGTTCTATTGTTCGAACCCGCATCTACCTTAAACACGGGAGATGCGGGCGGAGAACGGACCTTATTAGAGCTGGACCGGATTTAGCCGGCGAACTTGCTCGCCAGATTGGCGTCGAGGGCTACGCCTGGCCCCATCGTGGAGCTCAGCGTGATGGACTCGACGTACTTCCCTTTCGCGCTGCTTGGCTTGGCCTTCAGAACCGCGCCGAATCCGGCTTTGAAGTTCTCCACGATCTGATCATCGGTGAAGTTCACCTTTCCGATGCTCATGTGGACCACGCCGGCTTTATCGGTTCGGTACTCCACACGAGTTGCGGCCTTAATTTCTTTCACCGCAGTGCCGATGTTGTTGGTCACTGTGCCGTTTCGCTTGTTGGGAGTCTTGGGACCGAGCGCCTTTCCGATCTTGCCAATCTGAGGAGCCATCTCTTCGGTCGCGAGGATGACGTCGAACTTGAGGTCCTTATCGCCGGACTGAATCTTCTTGATAAGATCCTCGTCGCCAACGATGTCGGCGCCGGCGGCAGATGCATCCTTTGCCATATCACCCTTAGCAAGGACGGCAACGATTTTGGTCTTACCGGTGCCGTGCGGCAGGTTTGTAATTCCGCGGACGTTTTGGTCGCTCTTGCGAGGATCGATACCAAGTCGGATAGCTAAATCGATGCTTTCAACAAACTTCGCGTTGGCGATTTGCTTGACTAGCGCAACGGCGCTGTTGATGTCTAAAAGGGTGTCTTTGTCGACGGCTTTCGCCAGTTCGAGGTAACGCGGCGAATGCGCGTTCTTCTTAACATTCTTTCTCAATTGTTTCACCTGTGGTGCAGGCGTCCCATTAAGGGACTCCCACGGAATGAGTGCATTGTACCTCTCGGGGCTTAGCCTCTGAGCATAATTACTTTCGCCATAGCCACTTCAGCGATTCGCCGAACATGCTACGTCCATGGCGGTCGCTGTGGAATCCATTGCCCGTTTCCAATCGATAGTCGTAGCCCTTGAACTTTAGGGCGGCCGCCATTTGGAGGTTGGAGAGATACCAATTGCCAAACGGGTTGTCCAAATCGTTGGAGCCATCCTGCAGAAACACCCGGATTGGTTTGGGATCGTTCCGGCGGATCAACGCCGGGTAATTGTGGCCGCCAGCGATTCCCGAAGCCCCGCCGGCAATGTTCGTGAAACTTCCCACCCAACTGAGCACCTTGCTGAACTTGTCCGGTCGCTGCCAGGCTGCAGTGAACGCGCAAATTCCCCCACTGCTTATCCCCGAGATTGCCCAACGGTCAGCAGATTCATTCAGGTTTATGGACTTCTTAACCTCCGGCACGATTTCGTCGAGCAGGAATCTCACATATTGGTCGGACAGGGTGTCGTATTCGAAAGAGCGATCGGACTTGCCATCCGCGAACACGCCCGGAGCAATGAAAACGCAGGCGGTGGAGGGAATCTCGTTTTTGGCGATTAGATTATCGAAAACCGTGGGAGTGTAGTTTTGATACGATTGGCCGTCTTGAAACACCATTAGCCCGGGCGGATCTTGCGGATTGTAATTGGGTGGGATGTAGAGCCACCAATCTCGCTCCGTTCCTGCGAACACTTGGCTCTTCCACTTGGGCATCTTCACGAGCCGGCCTTTCGCCACCGTGGGGTCCACAACCGAATACGGATCGGGCTCGTATAGCTCCAGATTTCGCTCCGGTCCGACGTTGCGACCATCCACCTGGAATTGCCATCGGAATCCAGTCTTTGGTGCGAAGTGGCGGGCCGCAGCGAACAAATGGGTCCCTTCTAACTTCGCCAGCGGGACATCTCCTCCTGTGCTGCTGTGAACTAAGACCGAGCTTCCACCCGGCACCTCAATTGCCCAGGCAACGTCGAGTCCGTTCACCTTCGCATCCTGCGGTTCGCCGAGCTTCCCTCCAAACCACTTGCGAATCTGGTCGGTCAAATCTGGAGTGGGATGTTTGAGGTCTTCAGCCAGTCTCTGCGGGGTCAGCCCACCTTGACCAAGCATTAATAGAGTCGAAAGCACGGTGGCAATCATCGCTTCAAACTATTCGCTCTTGTGTGGCGATGTCCCTGCTGCCAAGCCAAAATGAAGAAGCAATGAACCTGAACG